>JAHDCQ010000280.1 GCA_020629845.1 Saprospiraceae bacterium
CGAATATGCGAGATTTGATGTAACATTGTGTGGAAGAAGATGACTACGCTTTACAGAAGTGTGTCGTTTAAAGTTGTGTAATTATGAAAATAGAAACCATACCCTATAAGAGCTATGAAAAAGGATTGCCACAAGCAGGCAATTGGATTTTAGGACAGGAACAAGATGATACGATAATCGTATACCAAGCATTTAATCACCAAATCGCGGACTATGCAGTAGCTAATCAGCGATTTGGAGGAAGCGCGTATAGTTTCACTAGAATGACTTGGATAAAACCCAATTTCCTCTGGATGATGTTTCGGGCGGGTTGGGCATCAAAAGAAAATCAGGAGCGAATTTTAGCCATTCGCATGAGCAAAAATGGCTTTATTCAACTGCTTGAAGAAGGGGTGTATACTATATATACTAGCGAAAAATACGAAAGTAAGGAATCTTGGCAAGCAGCCCTATCGAATAGCGAAGTACGCATTCAATGGGATCCTGACCACGATCCGAGCGGAAAAAAAATAGCACGAAGAGCTCTTCAAATCGGCATCAAAGGAAGTCGAGTAGAGCAGTTTAATAATGAATTTATACAGGAAATTATTGACATTACGGCATTCGTGAAACAACAGAAGGATAATTTCGATAATAAAAGCGAAGACTTTTTGGTGATAAACGAATCGATTGTTGATGTTCCGCCTTTATTGAAGCAAAAGTACTCTATTCCTGATACTTTTATTCAGGATTCGTGAGCGGCTTATATTGGTATTAAGTAAACGGTAAAAAATATGTACCTAATACTTGATACTTTGTACTTGATACTCAAATAAAAAAGTCATTTGGATTTAACAATAGTAATACCACTTTACAACGAGGAAGAGTCCCTGCCAGAGTTAGAGGCTTGGATACGCCGTGTCGCTGAACCTTTATACGATTACGAAATTGTAATGATAGATGATGGCAGCAGCGATAATTCGTGGGCGATAGTCGAACAACTAGCAGCACAAAATGAACAGGTACGCGGCATTAAGTTTCGTCGAAATTATGGAAAGTCGGCGGCTTTGAATGTAGGTTTTCAGGCCTCGCAAGGGGATGTGGTGATTACGATGGATGCAGACATGCAAGATAGTCCTGATGAAATTCCAGAACTCACCCGCATGATACGCGAAGATGGCTACGACCTCGTATCGGGCTGGAAACAAAAACGCTATGACCCTTTGAGCAAGACGATTCCTTCCAAATTTTTCAATTGGGTGACGAGCAAAGTAAGCGGCATTCCAATCCACGATTTCAATTGCGGTCTAAAAGCCTATCGGAAAGATGTCGTGAAATCGGTGGAAGTATATGGCGAAATGCACCGCTATATTCCTTTGATAGCGAAGTGGTCGGGTTTTCCGAAAATTGGCGAAAAGGTCGTGGAACATCGCGCTCGAAAATATGGCGTATCCAAGTATGGCATGAAACGCCTTATCACGGGTTTTTTGGACTTGATGACGGTAAGTTTTCTTGGTAAGTTCGGTAAAAATCCGATGCATTTTTTTGGAGCTTTGGGGTCATTGTTTTTGATGCTTGGGTTTGGCATTTTGCTTTACTTAAGTATTTCGAAGCTCTTGTATCAAGAATTTGGAATTGCTGAACGTCCTCTTTTTCACTTAGGGATTTTGACTATTGTAGTAGGGACACAATTGTTCCTTTCAGGCTTTGTAGCAGAACTCGTTACACGTACGGCTAGTGATCGAAATCAGTATCTTATCGAGAAAGAAATCTAACCGAATTTTGGACAAAAAAAGTCCAAAATTCGGTTAGTAAAAAATCAAGCGAAAGGGTTCTCTTTTTATTCATATGGATATCCTCATTTAGCACGGCAATACAGGGTGGAACCCCTCGCTTGCAAAAAGTGTCAACATGCCTTTTCTCGTAAAAATCGCGTCTAGGATTAAGTTGTACTTGCTTATTCTTTTACTTCTTCTATTGGTATAAATAAACCTTTTATGATTTTACCATCTTTTTCTTTATAAAGTATAGATGCTTCTTTAGCATCTCCTAATTCGTTGTATTTTTTGCACTCTTTATTTTCGGGTTTTTCTTTACAGTCTTCTTCATATTTTCGCATTATATCAATAGCGACTTCAATAATTCCTTCACTAGATTCACCTCTTTGAGCTTCAGTGTCTATCGAAATTTCTCTGGTAATAAGCACATCATCCTCACCCATAGAGGCTAAGGTATTCATCGTGGTTTTACCGCCTACAGAAGATATTTGATATAATTTGCCATTATCTACTTTCAAGCTAGTAGTCTCCGTGGTATCATACTCCTGTGGTGTGTCTTGTTGTTGTGGATTAGCTCCACAGTTGGATAATAATAAAGTCAAGCCTGCAATAAACATTAGGCTAATGTTTGAAAGTGGTTGTCTCATACAGAATGTGTTTAACGTAGTAGCAAAATTTGTTGTGAAGGAAAGGTTTTTATAAATGACCACACCCTTCTTTTTTGAATGACAAATCAAAAATACATTCAAAAGGTCAGTTTATAAAAAAAACAGATAAGCTTAATATTCTTTTTTTTGGATTCAAAATCGCCAAAAAACAGCATAAATATTTAAAAATCAATTAATTTTGATATTAATTTATTAGGTTTCTAATCATTAAAAATGCTAAAGAAATTAGTACAAACAATGGGTCAAGCTGAAAAGCGATATTTTAAACTCTTCACCCAAAGCTCTAAAAGGGAGCGAGATAAACGCTATTTTAAATATTTTGAGGCACTTGCAAAAGAAAAACTACCCGAAGAGTATAACGAGGCAAATAAAAATAAGATTGCTTTTACTAAAAATTACTTATACGAGAGTATTTTAAAAAGTTTACGCAATTACTATGCTGGACAGTCTAAATATATTGAAATCCATAACTTGATGTGCGATATTCATATCTTAAATAGTAAGGGACTCAAAAAAGCTGCCTTGAAACGCATACAAAAAGCAAAAAAAATAGCAAAAAAGCATCATTATGAGCTTTATCTGTTCGAACTTTCTGTATTAGAACGAAGAATTATAAGACGTTCTACTAAAAAGAAAACGGAATTAACAAAAAAAATCAATATGCTCATTGAAGAAACAGAAGAGTATATTTCCGATATAATAGAAAATACTGCACTTATAAGGGAATATGATGAGATATTCTTAGAGTATGCTACAGGTAACGATAATTCTTACATTCAAGATGAGATACTAGAAAGAAAAGCAGAAGATAGCTCTTCCTTCAATATCAAAATAAATACGTATAGTGTACAGTCCATGTACTGTACACTAAAGAAAAAGCCAATTGAAAACTTGCGTATATGGACTCAGTTACTGAAAATTTTTGAAGAAAATAGTAGAGTATATAGTGCTGACTATGACTATATGTTACGATATATAGGAATATTAAATAACTATAGTCTTAGCTGTAGTCGTTTAGGTAAAAATCAAGAAGTTGAACAAGCACTTAAAAAATTTGATACTATTAAACCCAATCACTTTATATTGGAGATACAAGTCTTCCAAGCAAAGTATAATATCTTCATGCTTTATCATCTAAAGCAAAAAAACTATACTACCATTATTTCGAATACAGATGAAATTGAACATAAATTGAATTTATATCGTAACAATGTTTCTCAAGACGTACGTTTGGGACTATTCAACAATATTGCGGTAGCCTTACTTCTTAATAGGCAAGCAGACAAAGCACTTGATTTTATCAACAAAATTCTAAATCATAGACGAAGTGAGATTCGATCAGATATTCTCGCCTCTGCTAAAATACTTCAAATACTAAGTCAATTTGATTTAGGAAATTATCTTTTTGTAAAGAATCTCATTCCATCTTATCGTAATAATATCCTTAGTTTAAAGATGGAAGAAGAGGAGATGGAACTGCAACTTAAAGTGATAGAAGTCATTAACAACGTAGCAAGTATAGAAGAATTATCAGAAGATAACAGGGCTTCTTCTTTTCTAGAGCTTAAAGATTATTTAGTTGATATAAAAGACGTAGCCCTACAACGTTGGCTACAACAAAAAATCAGTCCTACAGATGAAGCATAAGACAAGGACAAGTCCACTTCCTTGCCCTATGCTCGTTTTCCTAAAAATCAATCTGATAACTCAACACAGGGATCAAACCGCCGTCGTAGCGGCGATAAGCAAGTCCATTGCTTGTTGGATCATAAGTGACGGAACGGATATTGCGCTTATCCAGCACATTTTGAATATCTAAGGAAAGATTGCCTGCATAGCCTTTTCGATTCCAGCGATAGGCAATGCGTGCATCTATGCGGGTGTAGGGGTCTACCCGATCTCCGAGTAAACGCTTGGTATCTGCTACATAACGCCCCGCTGCTTCCGAAAGCGCCGCATCATAAGGCGTATAGCGAAAACCACCATTGTAAAGCATTCGTGCGCCTACTTGTAAGGTGCGTTCTTTTTTGAGCGTAAATTCTTTCCCCAAAGTATAAGTCGAAGAAAAGCCAGATGCAAACTCCGTATTATATTCGCTACCATCGGCAAGTTCCATTTTTGATTCAAATCGCGAATAGGTGATTAGGAAATAAATTTGGTTAGAAAAGAATTGCTCTAGCGCCAAATCAATTCCATAATTTTCGCCTTTTCCATCGCTTATTAAGCCCTGATTCGGGATAAAACCTCGCGTATTCAAAAACCAATAAGTCGAGTTTGCTTCGCCATCTACGGGTACGTTTTGTAGGCGTTGATAGTAGGCTTCCAGCCCGAATTTTAAGCCTTTTTCGGTATAAAAATTATATGAACCTATCAAATGCTGCGAACGAACGTGGTCAAGCTCAAAATTGGGTTGCCGATTAATGATTTGTCCATCCACGGTATCACGTAGGGTATAAAAATATAAACCCATCGGGAGCAATTGGCTATGTTGTCCGTAAGCAAAACTAACATTTTGTCGAGGCGTAATTTGATATTTCAGCGAGAGACGCGGATCAAGGGAAGTCGTACTATTTAAGCCTAGATGTAAGAGATTCAAACCACCGCTTATGCTGAGTTTGGATGTAGGTTTCGATGTCAATTGTGCGTACGCCTGTGCTGAAACCGTATTCCCTTCTCCATTGAGCGAGACTTTATTGAATTCTTGTAGAATAGCAGCATTATCGGCAGCATTGCGCGGTGAAGTTTCCCGATAAAACTCATAATTAATCGCATTGCCCGAAAGTCCCGATTTGAATTGCAAAGTTGGACTTATCTTGCGGCTATAGGTTAGTGCAGCAGAGAGGCGGCGGTCATAATACTCCTCGGTATTGTAGCGAAAACGCGCATCGTTCAAGTCCAGAGTATCCTCAAAGCGGCTAATTTCACTTGCCACGCCTGCTACTACGGCTTTCAGGTACGATTTATCATCTATCAAGCGCGTATAGGTTGCTCCCACTACGCCCGTATTACTTGGTCTGCGGCGGTCTTCCCAATGGTCGGAGCGGAGTGGGTCACGCTCGCTTCCATTCTCGACGGGATTATAGTGTTCTTCGCTTAAGCCACCGAGTCCAAATACCGTAAAATGGTCGCGTGGATCATTACCTTTAAAGGAAAGACTAAAGGATAAATCCTGAAACAAATTATCTACTCGCTCCCCTACCAAGTAAAAGCCCATTTGACTCAATAATCCCAGCGTTGAGTAGCGATAATTGACTAGGTAGGAAGATTTGCCTTTCTTAATCGGGCCTTCGGTCGCAAAGTCCATGCCAAGCAAACCAATTTTGGCACGATATTCACGTTTTTCTTTATTCCCTTTTCGGAAATGAATATCGAAAGCACTCGAAATAGTATTGCCGTATTCGGCAGGCATGCCTCCTGTCATAAAATCGGAGCGACTGAGGAGTTGCGCGCTAAAAATCGTTACACCGCCACTTGAACCGCCTGGCAAGGCAAAATGATTGGGGTTTGGAATATCAATGCCTTCCAATCGCCAAAGCAAACCATAGCTCGAATTTCCTCGCACAATAATGGTATTTTCCGCCTCATCGCGCCCTTGCTGCACGCCTGGATAAGCAAGTGCCATACGTCCGGGATCATTCACACTAGCCGCAATGCGTTCGGTTTCTTCTACCGAAAAGGAACGCGTACTCACTACTGCCAATTCATTAATCGGCTCATTTGGGTTGCGCGTCGCTTGTACCACCACTTCATCTATTTCTATCGCGCCTTCCACCAATTCAATTTCTAGCACCACCTCCTTCACCGAATTGACTACAATACCCTCACTCACGAAGCTTTTATAGCCCACATATTGACACTCTACCACCCGTCGTCCAACAGGCACATTAACGAGACTAAAGTTCCCCTCTGCGTCGCTGGTAATGCCAATAGGTGCTTCCGTATTGGTGACTGCAATAGTTGCACCGATAAGTGGCTGGCGCGTCACTTTATCAATCACTCGACCTTTTATGGTCTGGGTGGCTTGGGCTTGTAACTGTATACAAAATGCAAGACAGATAATTGCTAAGAGTGTATTTTTCATTGTTTATAGTTTAGATGAGCTGTTTGTTCGCTCTAAAATCTGGTAGGACAAAACTAGCTCCTCTGAAGTCAGAAGCCATGTTTGAAGATACGATATTTTGAATTGGATTTTGCCTAATTAAGGCGAAATCCAAAAATATGAAGTATAAATTGCAAATTTTGGGCAACTTGGGGTCGAAATGAAGTGATTTCTGCAAAATGGACGTATGACGTTTTCTAAAAGATGGGCGTTTGCTACTAAACACATAATGCTCAAGTAAGATATTTACGAATAGAACATGTTTTATCTGTGTATTCTATCTTAGGGAGAGTGTTCACTGAACGGTGTCCAAATTTTATAAAAACTTAGAAAATCGTTC
>JAHDCQ010000281.1:0-5523 GCA_020629845.1 Saprospiraceae bacterium
TCTCTTCTAAATAGTTACCTTGTAAATTAAATGAAAATAAAAATCATGAAAACACTTCTTATCACACTAACTACTTTATTATTTTTTACGCTATCCCTAGATGCTCAAATTTATTATGTAAACTCTACGGACGACACCGAAGATTGTGAATGCGACGATAACCCCTGCACCTTGCGCGACGCGCTTTGTCTAGCGAATAATGATGGTGTACAAAGCTATATCTATTTCGATATTGATGGTTGCACTACTTGTACTATCGCGCTTGTAGATGTGCCACTCGCTATTACAGAAGATAGCTTAGTTATTGATGCTACTACCCAGCAGAACAACTTCCCAATGGATAGCCGTATAATCATAGATGCTACCAATGTGGCAGGCACTAATGTGTTTGAGGTGCAAGGTGCATACTATAGTGAATTCTATGGCTTACATATCACAAGAAATTTTGGTGTGACAAGCGCCGCAGATGTCGGCATTTTCGTAGATGGCCCGTTCTGTACCATAGGCGATGTCAATCGAGGGAATATTATTGAACACATGAATGCTCAAGGTGTCAATATAGGAGCAGGGAACTTTGATGTATCTATTCAACATAATGCTATCGGTACAAATTTTGATAAAGTAATGCCACCAGTATTGATGCATACTGGCATTTTTGTAGATGATATTTGCCAAAATATTACTATTCAGAATAATATTATCGCACATAACAATGTCTATGGCATCGAAAATAAAAGTAGTGGGGTAGAGGTGAGCTACAACGAAATCTGTTTCAATGGAGACTATGGTGTGTATAATGTAGATGTAGGGCAAGCATTTAACCTCATCAAGGAAAATAGTTTTTACTGCAATGACTTAGCTGGTATCGAATTGAATGGTGGCAATGGCGGAATATTGCCACCTAACATCAGCCTAGCCAGTCCAAATAGAATAGAAGGTGTATCAGATATTTTTGAAGTTATTGAAGTATATATCTCGGAAGATGACGATTGTATGGGAGTTGCCTGTCAAGGGACTACTTTCCTCGGTCGAACATTGTCTGACGGGAGTGGCAATTGGGTATTGAACCTGCCTTATGCCATTTCCGCACCCGCGAAAATTACCGCTACTGCAACTAATAGTTTTAATAATACCTCTCAGTTTGCAGCTTGTGTCTCCATTAGTCCTGATGAATGTGCAGGCGCAGCTAAATTGCCCATGAATTCAGAAGCTTGCGGGCGCATTTCTGTAAGTGCGGACTTAAATATTGCGACGGGTTCTACACCACCACCTACGGGTACATGTAGTGGTACATACGTCAGCAATGATGTTTGGTTTGAAGTAACCGTCCCTTCAACGGGGAATTTTTTAGTGCGCCAACATGCCAGTACTACAATCAATGCTTCCATTGAGGCGTATTCCGATTGCACGGCTACTTCACCTATTCAGTGCCAAGAAATCCATGAACTGCCGAATGCGATGGTCTTTGAAGGCGAAACTGCGGGTACTACTATCTACCTTCGTGTGTGGGATCAGGGGAATGGAATTGTTGCTGGTATAGGGCCAGCTATGGTGGAACTTTCTGCCCATATCTTAGCCCCTTCTTCGAATAAAGACCAATGGGAACTCTGCGATTTTCCTATTGCACAAGGTGCACCGAATGGCAGTGCATTTGGCGGAGGCCGCAAAAAAGCCAATGAGTTCATTATCAAATATCGCCCCGACGCTACCACTGCTGATATTCTGGCCATAGAACAACAACTTATGGCTATGGGTGCGATGAAAAAAGATGAATGCGCTTGTACCTCTCCAAGACTACAACTTTGGGGCGAAAGCGACCCCGTGCGGATGGAGGAGTGTAAAAATGCAGCAGCAAAATCTAAATCTAGAGTAGATACGGTCAATTACAATTATATTGTAGAAGATATTGTATGCGAAGAGATAGTAGCAATACCCACGAATTATAGCGAATCTTTTGAAGGCATAGAGATAAATATGATTACCGCACCCAATAGCCTAATCTATGAATTTCAGGATACTTCCGTCACAGGCGAAGTGGTAGGCTATTATGAATACGATTTTGCCGGGCAATGGCTGGGCGGTTCGGTAATGGGGAATATCAATGGCTATCCTTACACCGCTACCGTTATCAATATTGATGCCTCTGTTACGCCTAATACAGCAGATTTAGTAGGTACGGTTTATGATATTGGTGGCAATCCAATTGGTACATTGATGGGCAATGTATTTGATTATATAATTGATAATAGTTATACGGATATAGCTATTCAAACTACTATTACCGAATACTCTACGGCTACTTGTAGTGGTCAGGGTACGCCCTTCCCGTTTGTGTCTTATAGTCCTAGTAGCCCCACTAATAAAGTAGTAGTAGCGATAAGCGACACGGGACTAGATGCGGTACATACGGAATTTTCCAACGCACTTTGGACAAACCCCGCACCAGGTGGATGCGTGTCAGGCGACACTAATGGTTATGACTTCTTCAACGATACAGGAGCAGTAGAAGATATAGATGGGCATGGGACTAGTGTAGGTGGCATAGTAGTCAATAATTTTCCGAGTACCTTGAAACTAGACCTTATGAACCTTAAATTCTATCAAGAAGGCGAGGGAACAGTTTTCGATGGGGTTTGTACTGCCTATTATGCCGTAGATAAAGGGGCAGAAGTATTGAATTTAAGTTGGGGATTTGAAGCTTCCGAATTTCCACAGATACTCTACGATGCTTTAGAATATGCCAATTGCAATGATCTATTTATTGCCACTTCCGCAGGCAATCGGAAGCGAAATAATGACAATATCAATAAATACCCAGCTAATTTTGAATTATCTAATCTGGTAACGGTTGCTAGTTATGATGATTTCTCTAGTAGTATCGCGCTTTCTAGCTACTCTAATTATGGTAAAACTAAAGTAGATATTGCCGCCCCTGGCTATGCGACAAGCGTAAGCTTAGGAGGGGGTACAGACTTAGTAGCAGGTACATCTATATCTGCGCCCTTTGTGGCTAGAGCCGCTGCCATATTGCGAGGCGATTTTCCTACACTTTCAGCTTTTGATATTAAAGAATGCCTTTTAAGCACAGCTAATTTTTCTAATGCTCTAGTAGATAGCATTGCTTCAAAAGGTATCTTAGACTTTGCAGCAGCCTACAATTGTGCTGGTGCTAAGCAAGCGGCTATTTTTAACTGTCCTAATATAGATTTAGAGCCTGCTGTTATTCATGAAATATGCTCTGGAGTAAATGGTAAAATTGACCTTCGCATTTTTGGTGGTACGCCGCCTTATAGTGTGCAATGGTCGAATGAGGCAACTAGCGAAGACTTATTGCTGATACCTGCAGGCTGCTATCAGGTGATAGTTACGGACGCGAATGGCTGTACCTCTAGTATGAGCATAGATGTGGAAAACAACTGTGGTGTTCGGGTTGCACCTAAAGTGTTTTTACAAGGGCCGTATAATACTGGGACAGGACTGATGAACATCAACTTAAATGCAAGTGGACTAGTGCCTTACTATGAGCCTTATGGCACAGGAAAAGGGGAGTTTCTGAATCTATACCTAACGCCTCCTTTCAATGACCAAATTGTAGATTGGGTAATTGTAGAGTTGCGAGATGCTGTTAATCCAGGTACAATACGTTCTACTCGTGCTGCCTTATTGCAGCGCGACGGGGATGTAGTGGATACCGATGGTTTTTCGGCAGTACTATTTGGAGATGTTCCTGTAGATAGCTATTATGTGGTAGTGAGACATCGCAATCATTTAGGCGTGATGTCTAATATTCCTTATACTTTGGCTAGGTAATAGTAAAAAATTTAATTATTCCCTTTCCACTATAAAACTGGTAGTTCGGCTTGAATTGATATTCAAGCTGAAATGCGATCTCGAAACTCTGTTTCGTCCCACAGAGTTATAATAAAAGCGACACTCGAAACGGAGTTTCGATAACACTTTACGGCTGAAATAGGAATTTCAGCCAAACTAACAGTTCTTTACCGAAAGGGTGTGTATAACAAATTGCACTTTTTATCGGCTTTTTTCCTATAAGCCGATAAATTTTGCGTGGAATTTATCAGCCAATGGGAAATTGGCAGATAAATCGTAGTTCAACAATTGTGCAATTTGTTATACACACACCGAAAGGGAATAGAAGTCGAGCTTTTTCAAAAGCTCGACTTTTACCACTTATCATTATCTATAAACAAAAGAATTCATCCCATACTAATACATGCGTCAGTTACTCACTTTTATTTTATTTATTTGCACCCCTATTTTCTTGTTGGCACAGGAAAGTCAAGAAGCGAATGTGCATTTACAAGAAGGGAATTTCCAACAGTATCTAGCTGCTATTATTGAACAATCTAAAGACTACGATGATGACAATCAAGCACTCCAATTGTTAGAACAAGCTATTGAAAAAACAAGCATGAAGCTTGCCAAAGATAGTGTGCTGGCAGAAGCCTATCACCGTCTCGGTATTCATCATTACTATTTAGACCAAGAATATCAAGCTATTACTGCTTGGCAGAAAGCCATTGAAATTCGAGAAGATTTATTTCCAGCACATCATGTAAAAATTATCAAGGGCTATCGAAATATAGGGAATTCTTATGTGGCTTTAAACGAATTAGACTATGCTCAAAATGCTTTACAAAAGGCACTGGATTTAAATTTAGAAAACCCTAGAACAGATACGACTTTACTAGCCGATTTATATAGAGAATTAGGATATATTTTTTCAGAGCAAGAGGATGTGGAACGAGCGGAAAATTATCTAGACATAGCACAAGATTTATGTGAGAAAGTATATGCAAATAATCCCTGGGAATTGTCGCATGTATACAATTATAGGTTCTTACATGAAAAGCGTCAAGATAATCCGCAACGCATGATTTTTTTTATGCAGAAAAGCCTAGAACAGTTAGAGGGTATTCAAAATAAAGATAAATGGGACAATTGGGAAATTGCTAATAACTATAACAATCTGGCTATTGCTTATAAAAGATTGAACGACTTTCCAACAGCTCAACATTATTACCAACAATCCATAAAAATTAATGAACGTTATGTAGAAGATAGAAGGGTAGAAATTACTCAAAATTATGCTAATCTTATAGGTGTATACCGTAAGCAAGACCAATTGCAGTCCGCAAAACAAAGTGCGGCTAAAGCCTTATCCATAGCACAAAATTTGGAGAACCCAATTCTACACTCTTTAGTACTCCACAATCGCGCAGAAATGTATGCCGCTCAAGGACAACAAGAAAAAACATTGGAGGACTATCACAAAGCCATTCAATTGCTAGTACCAGCCTTTCAGGAAACGGATTTTTTTGCAAACCCAAGCAGCCAAAGCGTGGTGATAGGGGATAAGCCAAACCTCATCACTACCCTCAAGAATAAAGCCTATATTTTATTTGAACTCAGCCAAAAACGAAACGACAATGCTTATTTAGAAGCCTCCGTTGCGGCTTATGACACGATTGCTAAATTTATAGATCAAGTCCGCTTGGATTT
>JAHDCQ010000281.1:5623-6864 GCA_020629845.1 Saprospiraceae bacterium
AATCTCCGCACCATCATCCAAGATATAGAGCAAGAACTCCTCGAAACCCCCGAAGAACAGAAAGAAAGCATCCGCAGCGTACTTGTCACTACGCACCGGCAGCTAGAACGCCTAATAGATACGCTCGAAAACGACTATGCCAACTATCACGCGCTTAAATATTCCACCACGCTCACGGATATAGCGCAAGTGAAAAGCGAACTCTTGCGCCCCAATCAAGGCATGCTACAATACTTCGTGGGGGAAGAACAATTGTATATTTTCTATGTTCCGAAAACAGGACGCATTCATGCTGAAACCCTCTGCCTAGATTTCCCGCTCGCCGAATGGATAGAGCAGCTTCGCACAGGCATCTACGGAAAATATACCACCGCTACTACGGATGAAGCTACTTTGGATAAGCAATATTGCACTGCCGCTTGGCAATTGTATCATAAATTAGTACATCCCCTAGAGGCAGTCCTCGCGCCACAACTCATCATAGTACCTGATGGCACTTTAGGCTATATTCCCTTCGATGCTTTACTGACGGATAGCATAGCTCCAAGACAAGCCGCGCAATATTATAGTCATCCTTACTTTATCCGAAAGCACCAATTGAGTTATACCTATTCTGCCAGCTTGCTACACACCATGAATCAGGCACGTATCGCGCCTACTTATACTAGCGTACTTGCGTTCGCGCCTAGCTTTGGTGCAGGCTTAGCCACTAGCGATAGGGGAGGGCTAGTAGATAATCGCGCGGGACTGAGTCCTTTGCTACACAATAAGCGAGAGGTAGAAGCGATACACGCGCTTTGGGGCGGCGAGCAATTGCATGGCACGGCTGCCACCAAACAACAGTTTTTAGCCCTCGCTGCGGATTATAGCTATTTGCATCTTTCCTCGCACGCACGTATGAACGATGAGCATCCTGATTTTTCCTATATCGCCTTCACGCAAGCTTCTACTGAAGAGCTCGATGAGGAGGAATTACTCTTTGTCGGTGAGCTTTATAATACACCACTGAATGCCGATATGGTGGTACTATCTGCTTGCGAAACGGGACTCGGAAAACTTAATAAAGGCGAGGGCATTATCAGTCTGGCACGAGCATTTTCCTATGCAGGCGCGAAGAGTGTCATCACTACGCTTTGGCGCGTCAATGACCAAGAAACCGCGAACCTTATGATTCGTTTTTATGAAGCCCTGCAAGCTGGTAAAAGCAAGGATGAAGCCCTTTGGTTAGCGAAACATCATTT
>JAHDCQ010000017.1:0-35966 GCA_020629845.1 Saprospiraceae bacterium
TTCCATAGTGGATTGGGTAACGGTAGAACTACGCGATGCTACTGCACCAAGTACCCTAATAGCCGAACAAGCCGCCGCTATTCGCAAGGACGGGCATATTGTGAGTGCTGTTGGCTTTGATTTTACCAATCCTGTCACCT
Organism: Saprospiraceae bacterium; assembly: GCA_020629845.1. GTDB lineage: Bacteria > Bacteroidota > Bacteroidia > Chitinophagales > Saprospiraceae > JAAUTG01. The sequence continues at coordinate 141 of JAHDCQ010000017.1, forward strand.
TCGTAGGCATAGCACACGGCAATTACTACATAGCCGTGCGCCACCGCAACCACTTGGGTGTGATGACGGCTGCACCACTTGCCTTAACAGAGATAGCTACTACTATTGATTTTACGAATCCGATTACGGCGGTTTACAATACATCACCTCTGGGGGCAATGGCAGATATTGGTGGAACTATGGTTCTTAAGCCTGGGGATGCTAATGGAGATAAACAAGTAATTTACAATGGAAATGGAAATGACAGAAACGCAGTATTGGCAATTGTCGGTGTATTCACCTCTTCGAATATCATCTATGGTTATTACAGAGAGGATTGTAATATGGACGGACAAGTAATTTATAATGGAGGTGGAAATGATAGAAATGTAATACTTGGTACTGTCGGTGTATTTACCTCTTCGAATATTGTTTCCGAACAAATACCTTAACCCAAAACAATTCATTCACAATAAAAAAAATAGAACATGAAAAATATAATGCAATATCTTTTTATAGGCTTTTTCTTCCAAATGACCAGCGTTTTCGCGCAGCCTGGTTGTCATCCTGATTATGATGCGCTTATAGCCATTTATAATGCTACGGGCGGTGCTACTTGGTCGGATAATACAGGCTGGATAGATGGCGCGGCAGGCACCGACTGTACGCCTTGTAGTTGGTATGGGGTCACTTGCGATGGAGCAAATCGAGTGACGACACTAGCCCTCAATTGGAATAATCTAACAGGTACATTGCCTACTGAAATCGGTGATTTATCAGAATTGCAGGAGCTAAATTTAGTAGCGAATACTATAGGTGGCAGTTTGCCTGTAGAACTTGGGAATCTAAGCAAACTGGAAAAATTTGAACTAGCAAGCAATCAATTTACTGGTACCATTCCTACAGAATTGGGCAACCTGACAAAGCTCATCATGTTTCGCTTAGACGAAAATCAGCTCACAGGCACTATTCCTGTAGAATTGGGAAATTTTTCGCGCTTGCAAGGCTTAGACTTGTCTATCAATCAATTGACAGGCACTATTCCTGTAGAATTCGGCAATTTGAAGGCTTTAGCTGTTTTAAAACTTAACGAAAATCAGCTTACAGGCACTATTCCATCGGAGATTGGCAACTTAAAAAAACTCATTATACTTAACCTGAGTGTTAATCAACTTACTGGTAGCATTCCTGTAGAAATAGGTGGTTTGACCGAGATGCACTACCTATACTTAAATGATAATCAGTTATCTGGTTGTTTTCCGAACTTTTTGAAGAGTCGTTGTCCTGAACTAGCTGTCGCAGACATGAACAATAATCCAAGTTTGACAGGCGACTTTACGAATTTCTGTGCTACAGGTGCAGGGGGTTGCCCTGAGGACATCTCTTTCTGCCACCCTGATTATGCTGCGTTGATGGCATTATATGGCTCTACGGATGGTCCAAATTGGACGAACAATACAGGCTGGGTAGATGGTGCAGCAGGCTTTGATTGCGATGTATGTAATTGGCATGGAGTATCTTGTAATATCTATGGACGGGTGAGCAGAGTTGATTTATCGAATAATCAGCTTAGTGGCACCATCCCAACTGAAATAGGCGATATGACTTACCTACAGATATTAATGCTAGAACGAAACCAACTTACAGGGACTATACCAGCCGAAATTGGTTATCTGTCTAATCTCTTCTATCTATCCTTGAATGATAATCAACTATCAGGCATGCTCCCACTCGAATTAGGGAACTTAACCGAATTAGGATTTTTAAGTGTTTCTGCTAATCAATTGAGTGGCAATATTCCTGCTGGCTTAGGCAATTTCGGCGATATAATTGCCCTATACATGAACGACAACCAATTGAGCGGTTGTTTCCCAGAGAGTTTATCGAACTTGTGTCCAAGCATTTCGTACTACGATTTTTCTAGCAACCCATTGCTGCCTAATAGCGGTGATTTCGCTGATTTCTGTGCAAATGGTACAGGTGCTTGTGCTATGGAGTTAGCTATTAAGATTTTCCTTCAAGGTCCATTTGACAATAGCACCGACTTGATGGGCGACGATTTGCGCCAAGCAAGTTTGTTGCCGTCTAGCTTCGGCGGCAATAATCTTACGGGAGCGAATGTATTGGCTACTACAGGCAATGATGCCATCGTGGATTGGGTAGAGATAGAATTGCGCCCTTCTAATGACCCAAGCACCGTTATATCACAACGTGCTGCATTGCTACAGCGTGATGGCGACGTGGTGGATGTAGATGGTGTTTCGCCCTTGAATTATGATACGCTTCCAGCAGGCGATTATCATATTGCTGTGAAGCATCGCAATCACTTAGGCATCATGTCCAATATGACAGTTACGGTGAATTAAGTAGTCGGACATAAATTCAACATATCAATAATTACTGAACTAACTGTGCGGCCGTCGAACATCTTTGTTTGGCGGCTTTTTTTTCATAAAAGCCCTCTCAAAATTCTATCTTCCTAAGAATTATTCCTAATTTCATACTTTTTGACAAAATAAGATGAACTATTCTGTACAAGCTACGTTAGGGCTGTATTAGTGATACCGCTAAAAAATTGATTTAAAAGCGATTATATTGGCAATCTATTCAATTCGAGATTTGGAAAAGCTTTCAGGCATCAAAGCGCATACCATTCGCATCTGGGAGCAACGCTATGGCATTTTGGAGCCGCAGCGCACCCAAACCAATATTCGCTATTATCAAGATGAAGACCTGAAGTTCCTGCTCAATGTCGCACTGCTGAATCGTAATGGCATAAAAATCTCCAAAATAGCTAAATTGAGTAAAGCAGAAATAGCTGAAAAAGTAGCGGCAATTTCGGAAATCAATTTTGAGTATAGCACCCAACTCGACGCGCTCACCATTTCCATGATTGAGATGGATGAATACAAATTCGACCGCATCATCACGATGAATATTCAACAAATGGGCTTCGAGCGCACGATGACGGAAGTGATTCATCCCTTCTTGGATAAGTTGAGTTTGCTGTGGCTTACGGGCTCTATCAATCCGGTACAGGAAAATTTTATTAGTTACCTCATCCGTCAAAAAATCATTGTAGCTATTGACCACGAAGCTTTTGCTATCGGTGCAAACACCCAAAAATTTCTACTCTATCTGCCCGAAGGCGAACGTCAAGAGTTGAGCTTGCTATTTTTGCATTATTTACTAAAGTCGCGGCGCAAACAAGTCATTTATTTAGGACAAGATATTTCCACCAATGATCTACAAGATGCCTATAAAATCCATAAACCCGACTATATTTACACTATGATTACGGAAACCTTTGCAAAGCAATCGGTGCAGCAATATACTGATAGCTTGGCGGAGCAGTTTCCTGAAAGTCAAATTTTGCTTTCGGGCTATCAGGTCATCGCGCAAAATGTGGAATCCACTCAACGCGTACATATTTTAAAAAGCTTGGAGCAAACAATTCACTTCCTCGATAGTTTATAACATATTATCAAAACATTCCCATAACTGGTTCCATCTTGTAATGTATTCAGGTGTATAAGTGCACTTGCAAGAGCGAGTAATCGGACTATCGTATCACTTAATACATTTTTTTTATAAAAATTAAAATCATTTTTACGATGAAAATTGCGCTTAAAACAATGTTATTGTTAGCAATGGTAGGATTCATGGCAGCTTGTAGTTCAGCAGGCGATGGTGAAAAAGTAGAGGCAAAAGAAGCAACAGAGGAAGCAGCAGCAGCTACCGCAGCAGCACAAACCTTCAATTTGGATACTGCTAATAGTGCTATTAATTGGAAAGGCATGAAAAAATTTGTAGGTGGCGAGCATACTGGAACGCTGTCACTTGCTGATGGTACGCTTTCGGTAGAAGGAGGCAACTTGGCAGCAGGAAAATTTACCATTGATATGGGATCTATGAAGAATACCGATATTGAAGATGAAGAAGGTGCGGGCCAACTCGTAGGTCACTTAGCTTCCCCTGATTTCTTTAACGTAGCTGAACATCCAACTGCTATGTTTGAAATTACGGGTGTGAAAGCCGTAGACGGGGACATGAAAGTAACGCACAATATTACAGGCAACCTAACGCTACTAGGTGTAACAAAGCAAGTAACTTTGCCTGCGAATGTAGCAGTTGCTGGTGGCAAATTGACGGCTACTACACCTGAGTTCAATATTGACCGTACGCAATGGGGCATTAACTATGGTGGTGAAGGCATTGCAGATTTGGCAAAAGATAGAATCATCAGCCATGATATTACACTGCAAATCACATTGAACGCAGCGAGCTAAAATAAGAACTGAATATTTAATGCTACAATGCGATAATACTACACAGTATTTTCCCTATTATCGCATTGTAGCATTGTAGCATTATCACATTAAAATGATTCACTCCTTCACTCATTTTTTGCCAACATTGTGCAAGAGTTGGTGAGTAAGGTACTAAATATAGTGTAAATTAAAACAGCTTGAAAACCCAATTTTTAGCTTCATTTTGAAACTTTTTTCTAAAAAATCGTCAAAGAGATTGTAACTGTTTTTTTTGATAAAGAATAGAGACAATGGCAGAAAAAAAACGTCGCTTATTACGCCCTTACGAATGGGTACTATTGATTTTTGTGGGTATCATCATGGTGCATTTCGGTTTGCAAGCCTTAGGCGTACCTATGCATGGGCGAAATTCTGAAATGACATGGCTAGATAAACCTAGTGTACGAGAAAAGCCCTTCTCCCCTAGCCCTGACCTGACGAGAACAAGAGCGGTAAATAATGAACTCGACCAACTTGCCGACCAATTCGCAGAAGGCGATAGCTTTAGGGCGAAGCCGCAAGATATACAACCCAAAGGCTTAAATGAAGATGAAGCAGAGTTCTACCGCGACTTACAACAACGCAAGGGTAAAAGCGACTTTTCAGCTAGAGATTGGGCAAGAGTAGTAAAGACCTCTTATATTACTTATAAAACAGTACGTTCCATTTTCGACCTCGCGGATGGCAGCGAAGACCATGATGTGAGTGAGGGCAAAATTGGGCAAATACTAGAGGATGTAGAACTCACCAATCGGGCGTTTACGCGCTTGGAGCAAGACTTTGGCGTACCAAGAGAACGCTTGGAGGCTTTTGCAATGCGTGGCGGTAGAGCCTTGAACGATTGGGCTACCTTTATAGACCAAAATAAACGATAATACCAATCCATGTTCAAAAGTTGTATTATACTGAATATGGATTGGTATAAGCCATCAATGTAAGTGCCGTATCAAGCAATCCATTAGCGATGCACGTTTAAAAGGTTTACTCAAATAACCATCAAACTTTGCTTGAAGTAAAGCATGAATATCTTCTTCCTGACTAATAGCAGTAAGTGCCACAATAGGAGTATCTACTGCCTGTGCTTTTAGGTAATTCGCGACATCAATGCCATTCATTTGTGGTATTTGCACATCCATCAAAATCAAGTCAACTTCGGTATGCTGTTCAGCTAGTCGAATGGCTTCTTGTCCCGTTTTTGCTCGAATAATACGCGCCTCCAAAGGTTCTACTATTTTCTGAATGAGTTTAGCATTGAAATCTAGATCATCGGCTAATAAAATGGTCTTTCCTTTGAGGGATATATGCTTTCCATTCACCTCTGTTTTTGGAGTAGGAGCTTTATTTGGCATCACTTCATAAGGGAGACTAAAGTAAAAGGTAGTGCCTTTATGTTCTTCGGACTCAAAGTAAATATCTCCCTCCAATAGCGAAGTCAAACCCTTTGATATGGACAGCCCCAAGCCTGTGCCGTCATAAGTTCGTGCATAACCTATTTCCGCTTGCTGAAAACGTTCAAATACGAACTCTTTTTTATCATCAGGAATCCCGACTCCGGTATCTTTTATTGTAAAAATCAAACTATCTTTCTGAAGATGACAGGATAATTCTACCTTGCCTTGTTTTGTGAATTTAATGGCATTACTGAGCAAATTAGTTAGCACCTGTCGTACTTTTTTCTTATCCGAAAACACAAGCAAATCTGACGCAATAACATCAGGATGCAATAGAAGTTCAATACCTTTTTCTTGAGCAACTGGATAAAACAATACGTAGAGTTGACGCATAAAAGGTAGCAATTGAAAATGCTCCTTCTGCACCTTGACTGTGCCTGTTTCTATTTTAGCAATATCCAGTAAATCATCCACAATTTGCATAAGATGCTGACAATTATCATTGATGATATTGGCGTATTCATGCTTTTCATATTCTTCGGTATCGGGCGAGAGCATGAGTTCTGAAAAGCCTAAAATACCATTCATAGGTGTTCGGATTTCATGCGATATATTTGCGATGAATGCAGATTTTAGACGGTCACTTTCTTGGGCTTTATACAATAGGTTCTTCATCTGCATTTGTTGTTCTTTTCGGCGAGTTACATTTTTGATTACAAGCATACTACCAAATATGTTGCCACGCTTATCTCTAGCGGGCGCATGTACAAATTTGAAATAGTAATCCTTTTTTTTATGAGATATTTTTGATTCTACTGCAGTTGTTTTCCCTAATTGAGCATCAGCGATTAATGCATTATGGTCGTCTATATACTCTTTAGGTACATAATCTTCAATTAAGGCATTGGGCTGTAATTCTTTATCCAAAAGTAATCGGAATGTATATTCTGATATTTTATTAAAGGCTACTAGCCGCTTCGTTTTATCAAATGCCAGAATACCATCCAAAGTACTATCAAATACCCCATTTAGTATAGCAGCTTGCCTGTTAAGTAGTAGACTATTCCGCATTTTTTCACTTACATCAATGCCTACTCCCAAAACGCCTATCAACTCTTGTTTACCATCAAAAAATGGTGTTTTGGTAAAATCAAGCCAGTATTCTTTCCCTGCTTTTTCTATTAAAATATTCTCTACGCGTACTTCTTCTAAATTTTGCATCACTTGCTTATCATCAGCTTGGAAAGACGTACTAGAGGTCGTCATTAGCTCCTCTAGTTTTTTCCCCTTACATGCTTCTACACTTAGCCCTACAAATTGTGCAAAGGCTTCATTTACTGAAATAATTTTACCCGATAGATTTTGAATAAAAATAAGACTGGAATTAGCTTTAGCTACGCGTTGCATCACAAAGTCAGCTGTAGAAATGCTTTGTTCGTATTTTTCCTTTGCAAAGTTATGTGCCAGATGCACCGATAAAATACTCACTAAGCCAACAATACCCAATATCACTTCTAGCAGCACACGCTCTGTCGGGCTATGATAGGTGAGTGAAAAATCTAAACTATTGCAATAAAATAATATGCCTATACTCAATATGAACATGATGGTATTAAACCACTTCAATAATTTGCTATTAGCGATATGAGCAACCATAAAATGGATACCTGTCATAGAAAAAATAGTGCCATAGTAAATTGGCCCTGAAAAAATTGGGATAGTAGCTAATTGAGCATAGTAAGTGAAGATAACTATAAATAAGGCAATAGTTAGATAACCATTTAAAGCTAAAGAGATAGTGAATGCAATAATAGCTAAAGCAATAAACTCTGCATAAGTCCCAGAAAGATTTTGTTGTATGAGGACATCATACAAACCTAGAATAGCAATTGCAATAAAAAAAGAAAATTGGATATATATAAAAAACCGTACCTTATCTCTAAGGTCAGTATTTCCATACCTCATTAGCTTATTCAACATAGCTGGCCTATTTGCTTTTCAGAAATTGAAATGAGAACCACTTACATAGGCAAGTAAAATTATATAGCAGATAGTATTGTAGATATTGGGTTAGATTTCGTTGTAAGATATAAAATTAAATAATAATTTGTACACAAAAACCTGCTTGCTGTGTATATAAAGATGAATTTGGCAAATAAAGTGTCGTTTTTTAGTGATTGTTAGTTCTAAACTGGTAGTAATTCATAAAAACAAAACAAGGAAAGTTTGGTCATTTGAAGATTAGTTGGAGGAACGACTTCCCTTGTTTTTCTAAATTCATTTCTACAAAAGGACTTTGATTTGATGGAAGCTATACGTTTTCATTTGATTCTACTACAAAGATAAGGCAAGTATGCCTTCCAAACTGACGAAACTGATGAAAGTAGCCTCTCATTACTTGAACTATGAATATGAGCGTATGAAGTGTATTTTTCTAAAAGCTTGTTTGGACCTTTTACTCTATTAAAGGAAGTATGATTTGGACTTTCACCCCACTATATTCAGGATTTTCGTCTTTCATATTGATAATTTTTAAGTCCGTAGGAATGCCATACTCTTCTTCCAATAAGGCAAGACGTTGCTCGGTGATACTAGTGGCTTTCGACTCATGTCCAGCAGTACGTTTCTTTTGTAAGCCCAATCCATTATCTTCCACTTCACAAAGCAATTGTTCGCCCATTACTCTGAAGCGTATTTGAATTAAGCCATCTCCTCCTTTGGCTTTTATGCCATGCAATATGGCATTTTCCACGAAGGGCTGTAGCAGCATAGTGGGTAGCATCGCATCGTCCAATTCAGGCGCGTAGTCAAAATGATACGCTAACTTATGTTCCATACGAAGTGCTTCTACTTCAATGTATTCTTTGAGTAAAGCGACCTCATCTGCAATGTAATTATAGGCTTCGTCCGATAAGTCCAATACCTTACGCATCACTTTCGAGAATTGGTCAGCAAAATGCCGAGCAGTATCGGGGTCCTTTCGGATGTAACCTTTAATGGATACTAAAGCATTGAAAATGAAATGCGGATTCATTTGCAAACGCAAATTATCAAGCTTTTTCTGCGCTTTAACACGCTGTTCTTCAACTTGTGCTTTCAGTTTTTCTGCTTCGGCACGTAGGGCTTCTGCTTGCGCTTGGCGTTTTTCTGCTTCTGCTTGTTTTCGTTCTGCTTCTGCCTGCCGTCGTTCAGCAGCCAAGCGTTTAATCTCTTCTTTTCGTTTAATCCCTTTTAGGCGTTCTCTATAAATCAAGTAAGTAATAAAAGCTACTATTAGTACCCCTATAGCCTTTGCCCATAGCGTTTCATACCAACGAGGGAGTATCGTGACCTTCAAGCTCCTATTGTCGGATAATATGCCATCCGAATTATACGCTCGTAAATTAAAAGCATAGTCGCCATGTCGCAGATTAGGATAGCGTGCAAAGTTGGAGGTGGTACGCACAAATTCCTTATCCACGCCTCGCAATTGGTACTCAAAAACGGTGTTTTCAGGGTCACTATATTCTAAAGCAGCAAAATTAAACTGTAGGGTATTCCGTCGCTTGGGTAGTTTAATATGTCTCAATAAGCTAACATTGGCAATGTCGCCCATTTTTTCTTTCCTTTCTAGCGAATCCGTATCGTTCACCAAAATGTTGGTAATAGTAGGTCGGGCAGGGGTTTGTAGCGTATTTATTTTTTTAGGGTAAAAGCTATTAACGCCTTGTGTGCCACCAAATAAAAACGCTCCCTTGCTAGTCTCCAGCACAGATTGAAACTGAAAATCCATAGACTGTAATCCGTCTGCTTCGGTGTAGTGTTGATATTGATAAGTAGTAGGGTTGTATCGCCATAATCCCTTATTACTGCTTATCCAGAGGAGACCTTGCTCATCTTGCAAGAGGGCTTTAGCTGAAAAATTAGGCAATTTATTATGCTTCACCAAATTGCGCCCTGCTTGTAGTTCAGAAAGCCCTGAGTCTGTAGCCAACCATATTTTATCTTCCTTTTTATCTGCTTTCACATCATTGGGGTAGGCAGAAAAGTCAATGATTGTATCTTCTACCCAACGGGCTTGTTCATCTTGTTTTAGTACCTGTATATTTTTTTGTTCTTCGAAGGCATACAGTCTATCGTTGGCTTCCAATACGGCATAAAAGGAAGCCAATTCTGCGACTTCTTCAAAAAGAGTATCCTTTGCTGGACTCCAGGGAGTAGCCAATTTTAGGGTGCTATTACTAGCATCTGCTAAAACACTGCCATCCGAAAGCGGACAGAAATGATAGACCCCGTCGTTATGAAGCGATTCTACTTTTAAGTTGTCCAAAGAAGCATCGCGTACTAAAAGTAAAGACCGATTTGTACCAATCCAAGTATGATTAGCCGCATCGTGATATAGTGCAAATACGCGTTCATTTAAAGGAATTTTCTCTAGTCTCCTACTCTTTTCCGATTGTATAAAAAGCGTATCCCCTGTAGCAATCCATATGCGCCCTCGCTTGTCTTCCGATAGGAAATTAACCATCCCTTTTTCTGGAAAAAGTACATCGAATTTACGATTAGTCAGACTACTAAAATAGACTTCTTCCCCATCTACTGAAACCCATAGGTTTTTATCCGAATCAATGTATACATTCTCTACTCCTTTATTGAAAGATACTAGCTTACCAAACTTCCGATAACATATTTCTGCAGAGATTTGCTGGCGGATTTTATCAAAAAAGAAGATGCCTTTTCCTGCTGCCTGTATTACAAGCGTTTGCGCATCAAAACTGCGTAGGAGTCCAATATTTTTGATAGTTGCACCTTCAAACACTAAGGGAATAGAATAAATAGAATCTTTAACTATATCGTAGTGTAGCAGTCCACCCGCCGTACCTATCCATATGCTGGAGGGGCTTTCTGCAAATGCTCGATTGGGCGTACCTATTCGAGTAGTATCCAAATCTACTTCAAAAATCAGGGAATCTGCTACATCATACTTTCTGATATGTACTCCTTCTGTGTCATTTGCACCTACTAGCACTTTTACTGTGCCAAACTGTCCCATGTTAGTAGCCCGATTCATTGGGAGAACATCTAATTTCTTCCTGTTTTTTAAGTCTACTATTGGGCTAACGTATAAACTATCCTCATCCCGAAACCACAGCATATCAGAAATGGTATCGAGTGTCAATACGACATAATCCGAACCGAGCATCTGAGGCGTACTATCTTCGAATGTATTACCTTCTGGATGGTATTTCTGAATATTCGTGGGGCTACTAAACCAAATAGCACCTGTATTTACGTCTTCAAAAAAACTACTATTAATTTGGGGGCTTAGCAAGTTATTTTGTTGATTCGGAAGATAATGGACAGTTTCCTTTCCGTCGAAGCGATTGAGTCCGTCAATGGAACTTATCCAGACAAATTTTTGACTATCTTGATAAATGTAGAAATTAAAGGTTTTAGAGGTAAGATTTTCTACCATATGAAAGTCATATGCTAGACGTTGAGCCATCAGCATAGACGAATACAGCAATAGCAATATGGAGACTACACAATACCTTTTCACCCTTAATACTTTTGTAGAAAAATTAGGGAACTAAGATAGAAAGTTAGTAGCAGAATCAATAAAACTGACTAGTATTTTTCCATATTTTGGAAAAAAACCAAGGAAGGGCAATAAAAATAACCACCGCCTCTAAGTTCTACTACATCCGAAAAACTAAAGGTTTGGTAGTTTGCTTGTCCCCATTTTTTGAGCCATCGTTGTTGGTCGCTTGGCTTTAGCTCGCTCGTATTGCTGATGAGCGGATCCATACCTATTCCTAATGCCCCATCTGGAAAAGTAGTAGTATCGCGCCACCGCAATAAGGTCTCAAATTGTCGACGAATATCGCATTGATAGCTCATAAATAGCATACCTTTATCTTGCTCGCTGGTGGTATAAGGAATGCTTCTGCGTAAGATTTCAATGGTAAACTTACGCGGAGCTTTCGGATAAAACATGCCTGAAAGAAGAGACTTATCGCGTGGATTCATCTTGCGAATATGGGCATGAAAAGGACATTTTATCCCCAATTTATCATCGGCATCGAAGCCGAGTTTATTTTCGTCAAAGTCTTTAATCTTTTGTTGCAATTCGGGAGTATGGATAGCTTCAGCTTTATCAGATAAATGCAAGGGCATACCATTCCGAAACCGACCTACTACTTGAGCTGCAGCAAATTCTGTATCCACTTCTAGAGTAGTAGCTAAGGCTGCTATTTTTTGTTCAAATAGTGCTACATCTTGCCGATATTTTTGAAGTACAAAAAAACTACCATAAGCCCCACCGCTCTCTTCCACTAAGAAGGACTTTTTCAGATAAGCCGCATCTAGTGTACCGTCATCTTTCCAAATACGAGGCTGCGAAATACCATCTCGAAAACCAAAATGTTCAATATGCTGACCTGCTGTATTGTAAAGGCATTCACCATCCTCATAACTAACTTGCGTGAGCAAATCACGTGCTTGTAGGTGCTTTACTAAGCGTTCATAGTCCGCTTCTATGACAGCCTTATTGTTTGATGCTAATAAGAGCATAGCATCTAGTCGAATTTGGTAGTTAGTATCCCATTTGGAGCGTGATTCGTTCAAGCTTTTTGCCATGCCTAAGCAAAACCCTCTGTATTCTTCAAAAGTACGAGTATCCAGTCCCAGTTTTTGTAAGCCTGTATAGGAAAAGTAACATGTACGCATTAATGCGTTATCAGAATTGGTAAAAACTTTTGTAATCGCTTGAGCTGCCGTAGTTATGCCAAATGTTCTAAGAAAAGTATCCGCTAAAAAGCGTAGAGATGGAGCAGTAGCAAGCTTTGGTGAGAAGGTCAAAAACACACAACGATTATGTTTTTTTTCATTGGGTTGTATAATATTGGCTTGCAGTACTTGAAGTAGCGATTTAGATGTCTTCATGGGTGAAATATTGTAGCATGAAGTTCCTCAGAAGCTGTTTTAAAAGCTCTACTGAAGAACTTCACGCCACTAGATAATTTGTTCTAGATTACAGACCTTTACCTTCTTTATTAAGCGGGTCGGTCTCTAAGTCAATTTCTACCCCTCCCTCTTGGTCTATGTGTCTCGGACACGAAAGCGCAATTTTCGCTCCCGCATCGAAAAACAAATCCTCTTTATCCAAACCATCCGCACGGAATTCTACACCTGGTCTAGTTGGCACTAAAGCGTGGGTTTCCCACATTTCATTACCTACACTTTTACCTGTTGGTGCGTCTTTATCCGTCTCGTATACCCGTACGGTTACCATTTGCAAACCCATTATTTTTTTAGTGGGGTCGCTATTACGGATTTGCGTGAAGACCTCCATAATGTCTTCTCTGTGAAAATATGCTTTTGGTTCTACTGGATTGAAATCAACGATTTCAATTTTGTTTTCAACGACTCTTGTCCAAGCCATACTTATAAAGTTTTCTACATTACACAATGTAGGAACGGAACACAAATAAATGTGCCATTCCCTAGAGGAAAATAGACAAATTTTTACACAAAAAAACAACAATCTATTTTACTCTAAATGAACACTTTACAAACTCAAAAAAACATTTATTTAGTTCCATTTTAATACTTTTTTAGGATGAAATACTACAAAAACTCTACGAAAAGGTATTGAATGTGTATAAACATTATTCGTCTTCTGATAATATTGGGAACGAATCAAGATGATTTTAGCGCACTAAAGTCACCGTCCCCGTCCGTTCTTCTCGTTCCCCACGAGCGGTTTTATAGGTGATAGCGTACACATAAACACCCTGCGGTAAAGGATTATCGGTATTGTATAGTAGACCATTCCAGCCTATATTCGGATTATCTGTATTAAAGACTAATTGCCCATAGCGACTCCAAATAGTCATGGAGTAATCAGATAGATTAGAAAGCGAGCCTTTGCCTACGAAAGTGTCGTTTTTGCCATCCGCATTCGGCGTGAAGGCATTCGGCAAAAAATAACGGGTATCAGGAATAACATCTATGAACTGAACCAAGGTGTCGGTGCAGCCTACATTGTTTTGGATGGCAAGTTGGATACGATATAAACCCGTGTCTTGAAACATGTGAATGGGACTGACCTGCATACTTTCACCCTCTTCGCTAAACTTCCAATTATTGAATAGGGCATCTATAGATTCATTAAAAAACTGCACTTCATTCTGTACGGAAGTGGGCATTTCTGGCGTATAACTAAAGGCAGCAGTAGGCGAACCTTTTGCTAGTACCAATGCAGGATACTGCCTAAGATTGCGACAACCCGTTGGGGAAAAGACCTCTACATTTACAGTATAAGTACCTGCTTCGGTATATTGGTGCGTGGCATCAATGGAGGTCGTACTATTTCCATCACCAAAGTCCCAATTGACGGTATATTCATCATTAATTGGTTCGGATAAATTTTCAAATTGAATCACATCAGGGATGCATATGTCGTCATCATCTAACGCAATATCTATGCGTTGCGTACGCGGATAGTAAGGCACAGTATCGGTCTTTATATCAATACAATTGTTGCTATCTTCTAAGCGTAGACGAGCGGGATAGCCACCTGGTAGCTCGTATTGATGACTGGGATTGAGCAAACTGGATTCATTGCCATCGCCAAATATCCAAGTGCGTGTCACCCCCTCAGCTTCCACAATCGAGGCATCCTGAAATTCTACTTGACTAATAGTACAGGTGTCATATTTAAAGCTAAAATCAGCTTCCAGACGTGGAGTGACGGTAATATTAATATTAGTCGTATCGCCACATGCCAAATTGGGATTAGCAATCAAAACACCTTCATACACGCCTGCTGATGGCACTTGCAAAGTATAGTCCCAACTATTCCCACGTATAGTCGTGTCGGGCAGGTAAAACTCCCAAAGAATACTTGAAATACGACTACGCTCTGTACTTTCATTCAGTAAAGCCACATCAAAGTCGCCGCAGGAACGAATAAAGTGGGTATTCGTACGCCCGCCAATGACGGAATCACTAGCTACTTTTGCATCTACAAATGGTACACAAGTCACTACATTGAACTGCAAATCGCGGCGCACTTCACTTAAGAGTTCATTTTGTTCATTATACTCCCGTACGCAAAAAGCAAGTACAAACTGCCCCTGTTGCCGAGGAAATCCCCGTATTTCTCCTGTTTCTGGATGAATCGTCAGGCTGCCATTATTGCCTAAGGGTCTATCTTTAGTAAACATGGGTTCTTGAAACTGTACTGGCTCATATGGCGGAGGGCTATCAGGATTTGGAGCAACCCCAAATTCCGCACCAGGACTCGTTGTATTCGGCCCACCACCATTCAAAGGCAGACAAAAATCATATTCTAGCCGATTGCCGTCCTTATCACTAGCCGAATGGTCGAATAGAAAAGGTTCATCTACGCATATCACTATCGGAGCGAGTAAATTGAAGGTAGGACTACTATTGCACGTACGCTGGGCTGTAGGCGTGATTTCGATGGAGTAAGTAGCCCCTGTACCGCCTGGGGATACGATATTATTAATCGTCTCGTTACGGCAACAGCGCTGATACACGACATGGTAACTGCTCGTAATATTTTTCAGTTCTATCCTCGGAAAAGTATATGTTCCCCGCTCCACACAAACCGTGCTAGGCACTTGCATACATTCATTCGCATTGGGGTCTACAAATTCAATATCTACCTCTTCAATCTCAAAAACAGCTACTAAAGAATCTGTATTTGCATAAATGGTAACAGTAGCGAAGAAAGGCGCACCAGGCGCAGAATCGAACAAGGCTCCATTGCTCCTACAATCGCGGTAAATATCCATCTGAAATTGGTAGAGATTCGTATTTGCACGACTCCCCTCTCCGAGGCATTCATAGGTAATTTCGCCACCAATAATATGTCGAGCAAATGTTGTTTGCTGAAAACATCCTAGAATTAAAATAAACGGGACAAGGAAATAATATTGCTTCGACATATGTATGATTTATTGCTCTAAAACGGAAATAGTAATGTATGTATTATTGGCGACTCAATCCATACGCTTCAAAGCTATTATTTTTTTCCAATTACCGCATTAATACAAGCATGCCAGATTTGCTTCGTACTTGCCCTCGCGCTGTACGATAGCGAATAGCATAGACGTAGCTGCCATCAGGTGCGAGGGTACTGCTCGTTTGCTTTTTACCATCCCAGCCTTCGTGAGGACTTTCAGTATAAAACATCAATTCGCCATAGCGATTTCGGACACTCATAGAGAAGTCAGAGAGATTGTCTAAGGCTCCTTTTCCTAGAAAAAAATCGTTCTTACCGTCAAAATTGGGCGTGAAAGCATTGGGTAAAAAATAGCTTTCGTCAGGAACAATATCTATCCACTGAAAAGTACTGTCTGTACAACCTGTATCATTAATCGTTAATAGTCGCACTTGATACATGCCCGTATCTCGGAAGCTATGAATTGGGTTTTGAAGGTTACTCTCCCCTTCCTCACCAAAATACCAACTATAAGTATCTGCGCCTATGGAGGTATTAAAAAAGGATAGGGTGTTATTACGGTCGCTTGGCATATCGGGTGTATAGGTGAACGCCGCTCTTGGGCTAGGGTACACCGTAACAAAGTCCATAAATGTACGACTTGCTTCACAGCCTGTAGGTGAAGTAATATTTAGTGACACATCATAAGTGCCCGCCATTTCATAAGTGTGTTTGGCATCAAGACTTATAGCACTTTTGTCGTCTCCAAAATCCCAAACGACCTGATAATCGCCTGAAATAGGTTCCGATAAATTATGGAAACTTATTTCTTCGTCCGTACAATGGGTCGCCTTGTCGGTGGCAATATCTATGCGTTGTGGTCTTGGGTAATAATCTACTGTTTGTGAATAGGTACTTAGGCAATCGTTCTCATCACGCACGAGCAATTGTACTTCATAGGAGCCAGGTTCTTCGTATTGATGGTTAGGATTGGTGACTCTTGAACTTGCACCATCTCCAAATCCCCATTGCCTACGCGAAACCTCCGTACCAACGATAGACATATCTTGAAATGCTATTTCACTTATGGTACAGGTATCGTATTCGTATGTAAAATTTGCTTCTAGTAAAGGCGAAATTTTGACCAAAATATTAGCCGAATCACTACAACTCAAGCCAGGGTTTGCCCCAATAAGTCCTCGATAAGTACCTGCTTCCGGAAAGCGCAAAGCAGCATCCCACGTATCTAAGCGAATGGTATCATCGGGTAGATAAAATTCCCAAAATAAATCAGAAATAAACTGCCTATCTATACTTTCATTGCTAATATTCACCTCCAATTCGCCACAGGATTCTATAATAAATTCATCGTTTAGCACATTTACCGCATCACTTTCTAGCCGCACCTCTATTAAAGGCGAACAGGATACCACATTAAACTGAAAATCGCGTCGCACTTCGCTTAGCAATTGGTCATTTTCATCGTATTCTCTTACACATACCGCCAATACATATTGCCCTTGTAAATCAGGTAGCGCGCTCATGTACCCCGTGAGGCTATCTAGGGTCAAATTAGCGGCTTCACCTAGTGGTTTTAGGTAAGAATAAGAGGCTAAAAAATTAATATTAGGAAAAGGTGGCGGTGCATCAGGATCGGGTGCTAGACCATTAAAATCACTAAAATCAAGCCCTCCTACACCTCCTCCTTTTTTAGGGCGACAAAAGGAATACGCTAAGCGATGCCCATTTTTGTCCCAAGCAGAATAATCAAACGCTAAAGGTTCATTGGCACAAATGGCAATTGGAGCTAGTTTCGTGAAGATGGGACTGCTATTACAAGGCGTAGTGCGTTGGGCAGCGGGCGTAATTTCGATATAATAAGTAGCACCAGACACACTAGGTTGGAGAATGTTGGTTGTGGTAGCATTTCGACAGCATCGTTGATACACCATATGATAGCTTTCATCTATTACAGGCAAATCCACAATAGGAAAGGTGTACGTACCACGCTCTACACAAACATCAGGCGGCAACTGCACACAAGGACTCAATGAAAACTCGCTCACTTCTTCCACCTCTAAGTCCGTAAGTTCAAATGTTTGAATAAGTCTATTTATCCCAGCATACAAGGTGGCGGTTGCTGTAAAAGGCGCACCAGGAGCAGAATCCAGTACGGTATTATCCGCTATACAATCCCGATAAACATCCATTCGGAATTGGTAGCGATTCGTATTGGGAGCTGCACCAAGACCTAAGCATTCATAAGTAATTTCTCCACCTACAATATGGCGCGCAGAAAGGAGCAAAGGGGAACAAAAGAGTAGTATAAACCCCAGTTTTAACATAATTACAGCCCGCAGATTAAAAATTCTTTTACCTGTCATACAATTCCAAATGTTAATTGTGAGTTTGATAAATTATCAATAAAAAAGATATGTTCTCTAAAAATGCTTTGGATAAGGAATGAAGAATTAATTAAATGAGCCGTTTTCATTCCTAACTGGACTTTGGACAAAGTCCTAGTCTTTGGTAAATTGGTCTTTAGTCTTTAGCGTGTTCAGAAAATTGAATTTTATCAAATCTGAATTCCAGTACTTTACACATTAGATTCATCTATATACTAAAGACCAAAGACTAAAAAGCTAAAGACCTAGACTTTTGTCCAAAGTCTAGATTCCTAAAGCATTCTCAGGGTATAAAAAAAAGTCTACACACACACTTTATTCTATAAACATCTAAACCGAGGCAGACTTAATAGGGATCAAAATCAAGGAGCAAATTAAAGTTAGTCTAAAAAGAACGAATTAAACAAAAAGAAAGCCTAAGTATAAGTTCAATAATAAATGTTCAAATTTCCCTTAAGCTTTGCAAATTTGAGCACTTATTATTTCACATATAGCTAGACTTGCATTTAAAGTATTGTTTTTACATTCTTTTTAGCAACATTCAATTGCTCGCTGCCTTTCGCGAGGGTGAAAAACATGAAAGACGATGCAATTGCGTATGATGCACTACACTGAACTAGATAGCGCAGTAAAAACGCTGCAAGAGGGCGGTATGCTGCTTATTCCTACGGATACTATCTGGGGAATTGCTTGTGATGCCTGCGATGCACAAGCAGTACAACGCGTAAGAGACCTCAAAAAGCGCGATATATCCAAACCGTTTATTCTATTGGTAGACTCCGTTGAGATGCTCAAGAAATATGTCTATCATGTCCATCCGCGCATTGAAACGCTATTACATTATCATCATCGTCCACTTACTGTCATTTATGATAAAGCGAAAAAAAGTATTGCTCGCAATGCTATTGCTGCGGACGGTAGTGTAGGCATTCGTATTCCAGCAGATGATTACTGCCGCGACCTCATTCGACAACTCGGTCGCCCCATTATCGCCACTTCTGCTAATGTGAGCAATGAACCCTTTCCAAGTCATTTTCAGACGATTAGTCCTACTATTTTAGAGGGCGTAGATTATGTTGCGAATCATCGCAGAGATGACACTACCGAACGCGAACCTTCTGTAGTCGTAAAACTTTCGGATAAAGCAGAGCTTATCTTTTTGAGGGAATAATTTCAATTCACAACTACTGTGCCCAGCGTCATTATACCTAAGTGGTTGCGATGACGCACCGCTACATAATAATTGCCAGCCGCTATAGCAAAACGTACGGCAGATTTGCCATCAGTATCCACTACATCGCCATCGCGTTGTAGTAGAGCTGCACGAGTAGCCAGTACGACGCTATTGTCAGCAGCACTTCGTAGCTCTATCAATACCCAATCTACTAAAGCATCTGCCCCTGTGATGTCCAGTAAAGCAGTGCTGATACTTTCACCGCCACTACCACCTACATGGGTATAACCAAGTGCAGTATAAGGTTCTGTCAAAGGAAGTAATCCTGCTGTGCGAAGGTCATCATTCATCAGGTTATCGGTGGTGTTGTATGTGCCTTGTAGAAAGGTTTTTATATCTAAAGCAATGCTCAACTCCAAGAGGGATGCATTGTTAATGGCTGTGCAAGCAAAACCATCGCTATTCCCACCGCCAAATTTGCCATTGGGTTGTGCCAATAGTGTTCCGAGACAAAAAAATAAGAGTATGCTGAGTGTATATTTCATGTTCTTATAGATAAGTTCTTTAATCTGCCGTTCGTACAAAGCGAAAATCATCATCAAATAAAGTGATGTCCCAGAATTCGGTAGCCAAGCGGCGGCTTGAAGTTCGGGCATTGCGCTGCTTGAAAGGGGAAGGAAATTCAAATCCTGCACCACGATAGCCCATGCCCATGTTCGATTCTACACGCCCAGGACTAAATTGCTGCCCTGGCCAGTTCGCGACATTTGCGTATCCATTGGCATGTAATAGACCATCACCATGCCTTCCATCGAATATGCGCCCTTGCGGATGTCCCACACTCACGCAGCGTTCCCAAGCATTGCCGCCCATTTCCATAATGCCCCAATAGCTCGCGCCTGAAGTCACCCTACTCGTATTATTGGGATGGGCCGCAAAAATACCTACACGGGCTATCACGTTTCCTGTTTGTGCACCATCGCGCATCCAGCAATTACCTGCGGTAGCACTTACCGTATAGCCAGTAGCAATGCCTTCATTAGTTGCGCTCAGGTTGTTTAGGGTCATATTTTCGCTTAAATCCATATCGGCTGTTCCCCAGGGATATTCTCCCATCACGGGAGCGGCAAAACCTCGGCAAGCTTTTTCAAATTCGAGTTCGCTCATAGGCCGCAAGCAGGCCCAATCTGCATAGGCTGCTCCACGCGACCAATCCCAGTAAATCATAGGAACATAGGGTTCGGTGGTAGTGTAGTTAGGGTGTGAGCCAGTAATGCCGTAGCGGTTAGCAGCAAAGCCACCACCTACAAAATGCCCTGTTTGGGTATTAAAAGCTGCTTGCGTGGCATCTATTAGATTCAAAAATTGTACATAATCGCGCTGCGATATTTCATATTTCATACAGTAAAAAGCCTGATAGCCTTTCGGGAAAGCTGCGGGTAAGGTCTGCGTATTTACATCATCAAAATCATCGGCTGTCCCATTGAGTAAGCCGCCACAGCAGTAGGCATTTTGTTTATTGTTATTTCCCAAACTTCCAGTAGTACCACCGCCAAGTGTTATAGCCGCTTCGGAAGTGACTTGATAAGCTGCCCCCGTTGTGCCTGCTTCAAAATTGGCATAAACTTGGTCGCCACCTCTATTTTCGCCATCGCCTAGCCAATATGCGCCTGTGGGTACGTAGACCATTTCTACACCTAGCACCTTTATATCAACTACCGCATTATCCATAAGTCCATCTGTGCCATAATCCCACACTAGACATACATTTTCCCAACTTGCTCTGCCTGCTCCTATTGCATTCCTATATATGAATACGCCCTTTTGGTCAGTACTCACATCTAGTATACTACCTTGCGGGGCAACTGCTCCTGTAGTGCTTAGTGTAGCGTGACTCCAAGCTGCCGTCGCGCCTTGCAATCTATATTTTATAAATATCCAAGCAGCGTCCCAATGCTCAGTATCGCGCCAAGAGTTATCCCAACTTATATCAAATTGTATAATTGCTTCGTCTGCTACATTGTCTCGACTGGCAATACGAGCATTTTGAATAGAAAGATTATTGGCAAAGTTAAGGGTGGAAAACAATAAGAAAACACAATACGTAATGCTGTATTGAACATGCCATTTAAACTGTCTCATTTGGTGTGCTTTTTTTTATCATTACTAAACGAATATATGTAAATAAACATACATTGGCAAACGCTAAAGTGTTGTTCATCCACTATTTTGGACGAAAAGCAGTATTCCACTATCTTTAGGCTTAACTTTATCTAAACCCCAGATATGTGCCAATCATCAAAACAAAACGACTACTGATGATGGAAACATCCTTTATAGTAGAAAATAATGCTTTTATGCGATTTGGATATTCGCATCTTGGCACTTTAGCTCTTCTTTTCCTTCTGGGTTTCCTAATGATCTTTGTGGCACGGCGGTTTCTGACTAAGGGACAGCAAATTATGCTCGCTAATATGGTAGCAGGCTTCATGTGCCTTGTGGTCATCATTTGGACAATCATAAAAGCACAATTAGGTATCTTTACGATAGATAAACATCTGCCCTTTGACCTCTGCAACTTCATGGGGGTTACTGCCATTATACTCACCCTCACGCGTAGCTATCGGATGTATGAGGTCTACTATTTCTGGATTTTAGCTGGAACACTACAAGCACTCATTACGCCTGACTTACCTAACGACTTTCCGCACTATACCTTCTGGAAGTATTGGGTGGTACATGGGGGCTTAGTTATCGTTATTCTGTATATGACTTTTGTATTTGATATGCGCCCAACTTTGAAAAGTATTTGGCGAAGTTTTCTATGGTTGCAGGTGTTTTTCGTGTCTCTATTATTAGTCAATTATTTAACTGGCTCTAACTATGGCTATCTAAATGCAAAACCAGAAACAGCTTCTTTGCTCGATTATATGCCCGAATGGCCCTACTATCTGCTTACAGGACAGATGATTGTGCTGCCGCTTATGTTTTTAGTATATAGTCCCTGGTTAATAAAAGATTGGCGAGATAAGAAAAGAAAGATTGCAACTATTCAGTAGAACAGAGAGCAGAGACCGTTTCACTGTGAGAACAGAGACAAGGATGATGAAAAAGTCGTATTTTAAGTCTCTATTCTCTCAACAAAGTGGTCTCTGCTCTCTCTTCTGAATAATTACAAAAAATTTAGCAGAATGTATAAAAATTCAAAAGCCCATCACTCTGAGTGATAGGCTTTTGACATTGAAGTTTAGTACATCCTATTTTGTTTGAGGCTTATGTACTACTCCAACTGTAGTTGCTATTAATTTGTCCATAACATGCCTATTTTGTAAATAAATGTGTAACTAAAATTACAAGTATTACTGCTTTTCGTAATATAAAGATAAGCACTTCCTGTCACAATTCCTATTTTTTATAAGTTTTTTGGATGAAATAGCATTTTTTTTACTTGAATAAAGCTATTTTACAGTTAAAATATTTGCTACCCCCACTATTTGTTGGCTACCATTGCCATAAGCGAGATGATTGTCTTTCCATCGGTGAAAATAGGTAATATCAGCAGCCTGCACACCTGTTTTGCCATGCCCATGAAATAATCCATAGTTTAGAACTTTGCCAGCCGCGTCGCGTTCCACTTCTACTACCAAGCCTACATGCTGCACTCCTCCTGAGCCTATTAGATCACTTATCGTAGGATTTTTGTAACGTTTGCCTTGTCGTCCATAAAAAATAACTTTCCCTACTGCTATCAAATCACCTGCGGCTTGTGGCTCGCCTACTAGCGCAAGATTATTATGTTCTGCATACCAGCGAATCAAGGCTCTGCTGGAACGTTCCTTTAAGCTAGGGAAAATATATTGTGAACACTTAGGACTAATCTTATCCGACACTTGCTGCACTACCCGATGAAAGATACCAGAGCAGTCTTGTAATTTGGAGGGCTTACGTCCATCATATAAGAGGTGTTGGGCTTCTAATTTTTTAGCTACATCTTGATAGAGAAATTGCTCAAAATCGAATGCCCTGCCCATACAGTTTAGTCCTGAAGTATCTGTTGGTGCAGCTTGCTTAGGAAAGAGACATTTGAAAGAGATGTACAGTAGTAAAAACAGGAAAAGATAGAAGCGAATCTTTTTCATAGACATTTATGGTGAAATCGCTCGTTTCTTGGTTACGCGCGTGGTTTTTAGAATGTCCCCCTTGCGGTCTTGCAGACTTACTAAATAAATACCATTGGGCAAATTGGTGATATTATACACGCCCGAACGATTGGCGGGAAATTCTTTTACTACCCGCCCTACCATATTGTACACTACCACCTTATCCACTAAAGCATTGGTAGAAACATTGATGAAATTGTTAGAAGGATTTGGATATACACGCAGCGATTTTCTGTTGCTACTCGCTTGTTGACGACTCACATCGCGTACTTCCATCTGATACTCTGCTACTCCGATAATATCATCGGGCTGCCCCATAATGGAAAGCTCAATTTCTACCACACCTGTACCGACTGCACCATTGGCTACAATATGTACGTCCAAATTTGCTGTGCCATAAGGTGGTATAATTACAGGTTCTTCGAGCAGTAAGTCGGGGTCTATATTGGAGTCTACTATTTCCACATAGCAAAGATTGGCATCGCAGATTTTGGTACTCCAACCATTGGGTATACTCAGTACTCGCCGCCGCCACTTGATGTAGAGCGTATCGCGCGTTTTGTTTTTAATTAAGCCATGTGCTACTAAGTCATCAAAACTATTGGAAATATCTACTTGAAAAAGCGTATCTACTCGCGCAGGCGTAAGGCTTACAATATCCTGTGCGAATAAAGTGCAAGCACTAAAACAAATAGAAAGTACGAGTAGGTATAATTTCATATTCTTATGATTCATTAGGTCTTTAGCGTTTAGTCTTTGGTCTTTAGCACGAAAGATTCTAAAGACTAAAGACCAATTTCCTAAAGACTAAGCTAGTCAGAGTGGAAAGATACTACTATTCCTGTGGGCTTGCAATTTTTTGAGAATTCATTAACGCAGACTTTGTCTGACATCAAAAAAGCGTAGGAGGCAACTGTACTCGATAGTGTAAGTCAGGTCCATTATTTTGTACTGAATTTACCTTTTGCGATACCACATAATCGGTGAGCAAGCCATCTTGGGCGGGCTTTAGCATATCTTGGGCTTCTGCTAGGGAAATAGCATCCAGCCAACGCTCTTGTTGTTCGCGTTCGTATAGAATTACGGGCATGCGGTTGTGGAGGAGTGCCATGTCTGCATTGGGTGTGGTGGTAATGATGGAGAAGCTTTTGATGATATTATCATTAAATTGCCAAATATCCCATATTCCTGCCAGCACCAATAGTTGCCCATCTTTTAATAGAATACGGTGTGGAATTTTATTTTTTCCGATGCGTCGCCACTCATAGAAACTATCGGCTATCACTAGGCAGCGTTTTTGGCGAATCGGCAGGCGGAAAGAAGGCTTCGTAGCGATGCCTTCTGCCCGCGCATTAATGAGCCGACCAGAGTTTTGTCCATTCTTCGACCAATATGGAATCAAGCCCCAAATCAAATACTGTAACTGTTCGGGCGCATCATTGGTAATGACGTGGGCTTGCTGCGTAGGGGCAATATTGTAGCTTGCTTGTAAGCCTTTGCCCAAGTTCAATGCACCAAATTGCTGCTGCACCTTCTCCTCCGATGTCACTAAAGAATAGCGTCCGCACATAGTTTAACACTAATGATCTGAGGTTTCCACTACTTCCAGCTTTTTCACCTCGTCTTCTTCCAGAGGTTTTCCCATGTAAGCTAGTATTACACCTTCTTCATCTTCAATTTCAAGCAAACTCAAATCCGCAGGAATGACATTAATGCCGTGATGATCTTTGAGGAATAAAGGCGCACGTTTTTTCTCATTCGACATACTCGCCAATAAGCCCTTAAGATGTTCTATAGAATTTGCCTTCACTTCATGCATTTCTGGATAGTCCCGAATGATGCTTGCCAACTGTAAGAAATCATCCTGATAAGATAGAATATTCGTTTGCGGCAAAGCTGCTTTCGCCAAGCGTGTTTCGCTTTCCCCTAGTAGTCGGAATGCGCCTTGCTCGCCAAATAGTTTTTTATATTTTTTAACCGCATAGTTATTCACCTCCGAACTGCTAGTCACTGCCATTAAATAGCCAATATCTACAAGGTCAATTTGATCGGTCAAATCATCTTGGAAGACATTCGCTTGAATGGCACTCAAGCCCGCTTCTTTCATATTATCCACATTCTTAGGATTATTATCTACTACCACTACATGGCGATTGTTGTCTTGGAAATATTTACCAATAATCTCTGCCAATTTGTTCGCCCCTACTATCATAATACCACGCGACGACTCCTGAATTACGCCCAAAGCGCGCGCCATAAGTTTTGCAGTAGTAGCATTAATCACCACCGTTCCTAGTACAATCATAAACACAAGCGGCGTAATATATTCTGCGCCAGGTACGCCTCTAGAAGCCAACTCCAGACCAAAAAGCGAAGCAATACCCGCCGCCACAATACCACGTGGACCTACCCAAGAGACGAATAGTTTTTCATTCGTCGTCAAGGAAGAATCAGTCGTACTTAAGAAAACCGAAAGCGGACGTATCACAAAAACAACCGTAGCAAATAAAAGCCAGCAACGCCAATCCATGAGCAATTCTAAATCCTCCATGCTGATATTAGCTGCTAAGAGAATGAACAGAATCGATATCAAGAGGATACTCAAAGATTCTTTGAAGAAAAGGATTTCCTTGATGCGCGGTACATCCAAGTTGGCGAGTACGATACCCATCACTACTACCGTCAAAAGCCCAGATTCGTGTGCTAAAAGGTCGGAAAGTGCAAAAGCCATGATTACCCAAGCCAAAGTGAAGACATTGAGTAAAAAGTGCGGCACTAGCTCATATTTTAGCATATAATAAAAACCATAAGCAGTAGTGATACCTACGCCTAGCCCTATGAAGACAATATGTAAAAACTCTTCGAGGGCATGCGTCGTGAAACCCAAACCTTCCCCTGAAGCAATAAAACCGAATACCAAGACTGCCGTCAATGCGCCAATCGGGTCAATGAGAATACCTTCCCACTTCAGTACCGTAGCGACATTGCGCGTGAGTGGAACATTTTGCAAAATCGGTGCGATTACTGTAGGCCCCGTCACGATAATAAGTGATGAAAATAGGAAAGAAATCGGCCAGCTTAAGCCCATAATAAAATGCGCCGCCAAGCCTGCACCTATGAATGTCACTAGCGACCCCACCGAAATCAATCGCCCGATAGCACTTCCTGTTTCGCTAATTTCTTCGCGTTTCAGGGTCAAACCACCTTCAAAAAGGATGATACCAATGGATAGTGATACAAAGTAAAACAGGCTTTTACCAGGGAAAAGTCCATAATGTCCATCGTAAATGGGTTGTAAAAATAGCTTATGATCGCCGTGCCCAGGATACCAAAACTCTGAGAGTGGCCCTACAGCTAAACCTATCAATATTAAAGGCAAAATGGCTGGCACTTTGATGCGCCAAGCAATCCATTGAGCCGCTATACCTAATACAATTATTGCAGCGAGTTCTAACATGACAACGTATTAATTTGCAAGCAACTTGGTTATAGGTTGTTGAGTGATGATTTATTAATATGAAAACTTGAATAGCCATATACCATTATAATTTTCAATTTTTAATTATCATTTTTCAATTACCTATCAAATCATTTCCGCGAAACTACTAACATTTTCACAGAAAAAATAGCCTTGTTAAGACTCTTAATCCAAAATGGAGTAACATGGTATTCTTCAATTAAAATGCTTTAGCATAATGATTTCGCGCTCGGTGAGGTCCCGAAAATGCCCGCGCGGAAGGTCTTTTTTGGTCAATCCTGCATAATACGTACGGTCGAGCTTGAGGACTTTATAGTTAAAATGCTCAAAAATACGCCGTACAATGCGGTTGCGTCCAATATGAATTTCAATCTGGACTTCATTCGGTTTGCCTTGTAGCTGCTGCACTACATCCACAGGCACAGGGCCATCTTCTAGCTCAATGCCTGCCCGAATCGCATTGATATGTGCTTCCGCGACTTCCCTATCTAAAGTCACATGATACACTTTTTGTACTTGATAACTGGGGTGTGCGAGTTTATTAGCCAGGTCGCCATCATTCGTAAGTAATAGTAAGCCTACGGTTGCCCTATCTAAGCGTCCGACGGGAAAAATACGTTCTTTCACCTTATCGCCAATAATGTCAAGTACCGTTTTTCGGTCGCGTTCATCACTTACGGTAGTGATGGTGTTTTTAGGTTTATTCATCAAGATGTATACTTTCTGAACCTCAGGCTGTAGTGTTTTACCATTGTACACTACTTTATCGCCCTGCTGTATCTGATACCAAGGTTCTAGCAACACTTTCCCATTTACATGCACTTTCCCCGTTTTTACCAAGTCCGCAGCTTCCCTACGCGAACAGACCCCACAATGCGCAATGTATTTATTCAGGCGCATTCCTTCTACTTGCTCTACTGCTTTGTGCGTTTGCTGCTTGGCAGGTGTAGTCGTTTTATTATTGAATCGCTTATTAGGTCGCTTTTTCTTCATAAGTGCAAAATAAGGGATTTTGGGGTTATAATTTTATTTATTTCTCATTCCTAAGCAGATAAATTTGGTCTGGAATTTATCCGCCAATGGGAAATTGGCAGATAAATCGAAATTCAACGATTATGCAATTTGTTATACACAATCTAAGGCGACCAAAATCCCACTTTCTGGCAGCTAGAACCTCCAAATATTAGCTAACTTAGCTAGTCTAAACAGCTTACTTATGGACAAAGCAGCAATCAGACAGCAACTAGAAGCACAAATAGCGAAAACGGAAGATGCCGTAGAAAAATACAAAGGTATGGTGCAGCCCATCTCTCCTGATGATGCCATTGGGCGCGTATCGCGCATGGATGCGATTGTGAATAAAAGCGTGGTAGAAGCCTCGCTGCGGCAAGCAGAACGCAAGCTCACTAAACTAAAAGTGATGCAAACGAAGATAGACGATGAGAAATTTGGCTTATGCACACGTTGCAAAAATCCAATCCCCGTCCAACGCCTACTCTTGATGCCGCAAAGCTCGAAATGTGTGCGCTGTGCCTCACGCTAGAGACTCTCGTGCGAGTTATCGCAGAATGGACTTGTTTTAGAAATTTTACAATTGCATAATTTTGCCTTGCCATCGCGCTGCGCGACAAAGCGAACAGGCGTATGTTTCGTGCCATGATGCGAGCCATCGCAATAAGGTTGATTCTTGCTTAAACCGCATTGACACCATAGGTATGGCTCATCTTTTTTGAGTTCTACCCAGATAGGTTCGTTAGTGGCAGTGCGTGTTTTTACATAACCTCTCGAAAGTTCGCTATGCTTATCTTTAGCTTGCACAGCAGGGTAAAAATAGGAAGCTGTCCAATGCTCCTTAGGGTCGTTGGGAAGTCCATAGTCGCTGGGGAATCGCTGCGTATAGACTGCCGTGCCAAAGAGCTGATCCCAGATCGAAAACATGTTGCCAAAGTTGCCATTTGGATCGCTGATGCCATCCAATTTTGACTTGCCATGATGCGCGTGATGAAAAGCAGGCGTGATAATGATGCGCTCTAGCACATACATCAGAGGCTGCAAGAATCGAATGCGATACAGCGGCTTATCCCAAGGCAAGGTGCTATGCGAACCGATAATTACAATCTGCTTCAAGACCAAACCTACGACTACTGCCAAGCCACCACCCATGAAAGTAACGAGTCCACCCCACCACAAATTCGGCATCATGATATAGTACAAAGCCGCATTGCGATAGGATACAAAAAAGCCCATTTCCTCTGCCTGATGGTGTGCGCGATGGAGTTTCCAAAGAAAATTATACTCATGCGCCGAGCGATGATACCAATATTGCAAGCAATCATCTACTAGCAAATAGCCAAGCAGCACGAAGCCCCAATTCATATCGGTCAGTACATTCATATAGGCGGGAAAAAGTGCATTGCCCAATACTACAATTGTTAAGACAATAGCAGGTTTAATAAGACTAGCCAGGGCGAAAAAACTCCCTACTTCCTGAATCCAATCACTCCAAGAGCGATGACTGCGTTTGAGATTGCCCGCTATTGTTTCCAGAATACCAAAAAGGATAAGAATACTCACCACGAGATTATCCCATATCTCTATGCCCATGCCGAACGCCTGTTGTTCCATTTCTGATTACTTTACCATGCTAAAAAAGGATTGCCTCCCAATGCTTGCATTAATACAAAACTTACCCAAGCAAGGTACGCAATTGCAAATAAAATTACGAATGGAACGCGTTTTAGCAAATAATATGACACGAATGGTAAAATTTGTAAGGCATGCATTCCCATAAAATGTGCTACACGTAGATCACCAAATTTGGTACTCCAATTGACGATAGGAAGTCCGTCACTACCATCTGCACCGCCAACGCTGTGGGCTAGGCGTTGCCCCATTAGCATGCCTTCAAAGGCAAAAATTACAAAGAGCAAAATCCCCAATCGAATACCCCAGACATAAGCAGCAGGCAATTCAGGAAAAGATTTTCGGAAAAACAGAAAACCCATATAGCCCGTCCAAAGGGTCAGGATGGCAATGAGCGTGCCCATGAGACTCCACATAGTAGCATGAAAACCAGTACTTATATTGAAATGCGACAGTTCTCCCAAACCAGCTTGCGCTGCAATATAGACTAGCTCAAAACTGAATACCAAAATCACCATCCATGTATACATATTGACTGCTCGAGGAGACTTTAGGTGGACGAGTAGCCAGCCCATTGTCCAGACAAAAATGGTAGTAGATAGAAAAAATTTCATGGGTTTTATCCAAGCATTGATTCCAAGTACTTGGGTATCGGTAACGCCTATGAGTAGGGCGCAAACTAGGGCTGAAGCTAGACAAAGCCAGCCAAAACCGTAAAATGCGCGATTGCGAAGCGCGAGTTCTTGCAAAAATGCTTTCATGTGTAGTGGTTTTGTTGGAGGAAGATTAGAAGCAGAGGCACAGCATTTGTCTGTGCCTCTGCCTTCTTGTATTCATCTATAATAAAGACAAATAATGCGGAAACATCTCGCGCCAAAGTGGCCAATCGTGTTCAACCCAGCCGCGTATATCCAACCAATGATCTACCTGCTTTTCTTTCAAAATTTTAGACATTTCAAAGTTGAATTCCTTACAAATATCCCATTCCGATGTACCTAGCACGATTTTCATCTTCCATAAATCAGGATGATTCATGCCTGGTACAAAATCCACAGGATTATTGAAGTAGACATTGTCATCATAGTGACCGTCTAAGAAAGACTTGATATTGAACGAGCCACTCATGGAAAGCAAATGACTCACCCGATCGGGGTATCGGAAAGCAAAATTACCCGCCATATAGCCCCCAAAACTTGGCCCAGCCACGCACACCTTGCCCGAAGGCGTATTGAAGCGCACTTTATCCACTACTTCCTCCAAAATCATTTTATCATACCACGTATGATTTTTTACTCGAACAGAAGGATGTACTTTTTTGTTGTACCAACTATGGTCATTAATGGCATCAACGCAATAAATTTGCACCTTGCCCTGCTCCACAAAATGACGCGCTGATTCTACGAGTTTCATATCCTTGCACTCGTAATAGCTGCCAAGTGTGGTAGGGAATAAAATAAGGGGGTAGCCACTATCGCCAAACACCAGCATTTGGGTGTCCATGCTGAGGTTATGCGAGTACCATTTATAATGTCGTTCTGTCACAGATATACTTTTTTAATAATTTCATTCAAAGAATTGCTAAAAAGTGCCACAAAAGTAGGACTTTGCGCGGAGATTTTTAGATGCGAAGTAAATGTTTTGTATTAGGTATCAGGTATTACGTATTAGGTATTTCAGACACACTTTGAATAACTTTGTAGGTACTACCTATTTTTTTGAAATATACCACTTATATAAATCTTACTTAAGTAATCAGACAAAAATAAGCTGACAACTAATTGGATGCAGTTTTTATCTGAATTGAGGCGCAAAAAATGGAGTTATGCCTTCGCATAGTGATAGTTTTTGCAACGAAAAGTCAGGTAAAAAGAGCTTTCAAGGAGTTGTTAAATTATTTTTGTCTGATTACTTAATACTTTGTACCTTATACATAATACCCATATCTTGATATGGATTTGCTATGAAATAAAACTTTACATTTTGGAACAAGAAGCATCACAAACAGTTACCACTATCGAACAATTTACACATTACCACCAGTCCGCTTTTCTGCAACGCGAAGTACGTATAGATGTCTACACTCCTAGCGATTATGCCGAAAATAACAAGACCTACCCTATTGTCTACTTCAATGATGGGCAAGATATGGAAGCCGTACGCCTTGTCAGTACGCTCGAAGAGTTGATGGATAAGGAGGAGATTCCGCCTATTATTGTGGCAGCCATTCACGCCAATCACGATCGCATACATGAATATGGTACTAGCCGACAAGCAGACTACAAAGGACGTGGCGGACGTGCAGACTTATACAGTCGCTTTGTGATGGAAGAACTCTTGTGCTTTACCCAGCAGCACTATCGTATCGCGCCAGAGTTGGATAAGCGTATTTTTGCGGGCTTCTCCTTAGGAGGCTTAATGGCCTTCGATTTGGTGTGGAACAATGCCGCACATTTCGGAAAAGTTGGCGTTTTTTCAGGTTCATTTTGGTGGCGTTCTGCGCCAGTACCCCCACACGACCCTGATGCCCATCGGATTATGCACGATATTTTGTATCAAAGCCGCAAGCAAGATGGGCTAAAATTTTGGCTACAAACGGGTACTGAAGACGAAAAAGAAGACCGCAACAACAATGGCGTGATTGACTCCATTGATGATACCCTCGATATTATTCGCGCCCTACGGCACTTAGGCTATGAACAGCAAGATGTACATTATGTAGAAGTGGGCGGCGGACACCATCATCCGAAGACTTGGGGTTTGGTACTACCTGATTTTTTGAAGTGGTGCTTGAATTGAGTTTAAAGTAAGTGGATGTACAGATTTAAAGATGCGAGATATGAGACTAAAATGCCTCAGCAGCCTTAAGTTTTCCTACTTATTCTGCATTATAGCGACACAAAAGGAGTGAAAATCTGTGATTCTATCCCATTGGCTACTCATTTTTTACAAATAATGCAATAGGCAAACTTTAAAGTCTTGAAATAGAAATAATTTGAAGAGTGAGATTTTTCTTAATTACTTCCCCTCCTTTTAGACCTCATAAATGTCGCCCCCTAAAAGTTGTTTTTATGGTTTGAATGCAAGTTTTAATTTACGCAAAAAATTGACTTTTAAAACATTTTTTGTTATTTTGCATCGTTTTTTAAACAAAAAAAATATTCACTCGTTTCTTTAAGAGAATATCATCATAAAAATTTAGTCCATGCCGACAAATAATAAAGAAAGAGAAGCTAAATTAAAAGCACTCGAACTCACCGTTGATCGTTTAGAAAAAACCTATGGTAAAGGTACGGTCATGCGCCTCGGCGATAAGCAAATAGCACAAGTAGAGGCTATTCCTTCAGGCTCTCTTGGCTTGGATATTGCACTAGGTATCAATGGCTATCCCAAAGGACGTGTAATAGAAATATATGGCCCAGAATCTTCAGGAAAAACAACCTTAGCTATACATGCCATTGCAGAATGCCAGAAGGGAGGTGGTATAGCTGCCTTCATTGATGCGGAGCATGCTTTTGATCGGTATTATGCAGAGTCATTGGGGGTAGATACTGAAAACCTCTTGATTTCTCAGCCCGATAATGGAGAGCAAGCACTAGAAATTGCGGAAAACTTAATTCGCTCTGGAGCTATTGACATGATTGTAGTGGATTCGGTAGCAGCACTTGTGCCGCGTAGTGAAATTGAGGGTGAGATGGGAGACTCTAAAATGGGACTACAGGCACGCTTGATGTCGCAAGCGATGCGTAAGCTGACTGGTACTATCGGAAAAACAGGTTGTTGCTGTGTGTTCATCAACCAGTTGCGTGAAAAAATTGGCGTAATGTTCGGCAATCCTGAAACCACTACGGGCGGTAATGCCTTGAAATTTTATGCTTCTATACGCCTAGATATTCGCCGACAAGGTTCTGCTATTAAAGATAAAGAAGGGAATGTAGTGGGGAACCACGTAAAGGTGAAAGTAGTGAAAAACAAACTTGCTCCACCATTTCGTTTAGCCACTTTTGATATTATGTATGGTGAAGGTGTATCGAAAGCGGGAGAGATTGTAGATTTAGGAGCGCAGCATGATATTTTAGGCAAAAGTGGTGCATGGTACAGTTATGGTGGTGCTAAGATTGCACAAGGGCGCGAAGCTGCCAAGCAGTTTATGCGCGACAATCCAGAGGTAGCTAGAGAGGTAGAATTAAAGATTAAGGAAAAAATTACTGGTGTGAAAACAGAAGAGCCAACTGAAAAAGCGGCAGCAGCACCAAAGAAGAAAGCTACTAAAGGATCGAAAAAGGCTGAGTAAAATTCGTTAAATACAAAGCATTTATCATCATTCAGCCCTTACTAATAATTAGTAGGGGCTGTCTCTTTTTTATCGAAGTACTTTTTGTTGTATACGCTCTTCTCCTATTTGACTAATCAAATCACTTAATTGTCGTATATTGAAAGGCTTACTGATGTAATTATCCATTCCAGCCTCTATACAACGAATCCGATCACTACTCATTGCATTGGCTGTAACACCTACAATAATGGGCTGTTCAATCGACTTCTTGCGAATGGCAAGTGTAGCCTCTAAACCGTCCATTTCAGGCATTTGAACATCCATGAAGATAAGGTCAAATTTTTTCTTTTCTACTATGTCAGTTGCTTCTATTCCATTTTCTACTAAAGTAGGGATATAGCCTATTTTCTTCAGTACGGTTAAAATTAATTTTTGATTAAAAACATTGTCCTCGGCTACTAAAATATTGAGAGGATAACGTTGTCCTAGGTCTATTGATAGTGGACTAACAGGCGTATTGTTCATCACAGATTTATGTTTCAATAATGCGTTAATTAAATTTCGATGTTGAACCGGTTTGGTAAGCAGTACGGAGGACTCATCAAGCAGGGAAGTTCTTGTTCCTACCGATGCTAAATAAATAAATTTTACATTAGAATAGAGCGTCTCTATTCTTGACGCTATGCCTGCATTAAAGTCACTATTTTTTATGTCACAAATACAAAAATCTATGATTTTTTTTTTCGTTAAAGATAGCTGAATCAAAATTATCTTGAATAATAGTTTTCATTCCTAGGGCATCAAATAGACTCTTTAGCCCTTTCACTTGATTTTTAGACACATCACAAATCAAGGCTGTTTTGCCAATTAATTCAGGTGGTGGAATAATGTCCTCTATTGTTCGCTTACTTGCTTTTGCCTTTATAGTAAAATAAAACTCCGCGCCTTTTCCATCCTCACTGTTTACTCCAATCGTTCCTCCCATCAGCTCACAAAAACGCTTCGAAATAGCCAAACCTAAGCCAGTACCACCAAATTTTCTAGTAGTAGATGCATCGACTTGCGTAAAGGGTTCAAATAAACTGGCTTGCCGTTCTTTTCCAATCCCCATCCCTGTATCTTTTACACTAAATCGTAATACGGCACTTCCATCGGGTGCTTGTGCAACTTTAGAGACATGCACGAACACTCCGCCTGTCTTGGTGAATTTAAGCGCATTACCAATTAAGTTGCCCAATATTTGTTTAAGTTTTACTTCATCGCCTCTAATCGAGCTAGGTACATCGGGTTCTATCACGTAGTTAAGCTCCAACTGCTTGCTAAGTGCATTGCCAGTAAATAAAACGAGGATATTTTCAACGCTCGTTCGAATATGAAAGGGTACACTTTCTAGTGTTATTTTCTCTGATTCTGTTTTCGTGAAGTCTAGTATATCATTGATAATGAACAATAAGTTTTCACCGCTTTGTTGTACCGCATTGAGTAGTTCTTGTTGTTCAGTATTGAGTTCCGTAGCGTGTAATAATTCCAGCATTCCTAATACTCCGTTCATAGGAGTTCGAATTTCGTGGCTCATATTGGCTAAAAATATCGTTTTCGCAGCATTTGCTTTTTCTGCTTCTCGTCTAGATTCGTCTGCTTGTCGGGTACGTTCTTTTACTTTTGCTTCTAGCTTGGCTTGTGCTTCTTGATTACTTATACTTTTTGAATACTGCCCTGATGCTATAGCTATAAGTATCAATAGGGGAATTAATATTCTGAACCAAAGCTGCTGCCAATAAGGGGGTGCAATATGCACCTCTAAGGCGTGGGCAGCACTCCAAAATCCGTCACTACTTTGCGCCCTCACTTTAAATACATAATCGCCAGGAGCTAAACTGGTATAGGTTATTTTATTATCCTTCCCCCCTTCATTCCAGCCGTCATCCAAGCCTTCTAGTATATATTCGTACGTATACTTTTGTACTCCCTTATAATCCACCACCGCATAGCCGCAAAGCGTACCGAATCTTGGGAGTAGGAACAATACTATCTAAAGTGATTTGTTCGCCATAAAACGCA
>JAHDCQ010000017.1:36066-37368 GCA_020629845.1 Saprospiraceae bacterium
AATCTTGGGAGTAGGAACAATACTATCTAAAGTGATTTGTTCGCCATAAAACGCATGAAAGCCTGACTCTCCACCAAAATAAATACGCCCTGTAGTATCTTTATAATTAGAACGAATATGATAACCATCTACTACACCATCCTGTAACTGGAATTGGGTCAAGCGGTCTGTTTTTTCATCGTATCGCGCGATGCCGTCAGGACCAGAAATCCATATATTTTCATGCCTGTCTACTTCTATACTATTGATACTGTTGATACTTCGATTTAGAGTAGGAAAAAAGACACAGCTATCTTTTTCAAACAAATATTTATAAAGCACGGATTGACCTCCTATCCATAAGCCATCAGTAGTAGCAGCTATGGCATGTACTAGATTAATCTCTTGGTCACTTTCTTGATTTTTTCCATAATTTGCTTCAAAATAATACCGTCCATCTGCACCCTTGATTACTTCACAAAAGCCTCCGCCATTAGTAGATATCCATATCCTACCTTTGCTATCTTCTAATATATCCGAAACGCTATTGCTGCTTAAAGAACTGGCGTTGTAAGGGTCTGTTTTAAAGGTGAAGAATTGCTCCTGCTCTATGAGGTACAAACCAGCCTGAGTAACAATCCAAGTGCGCTTTTGGGTATCTTGAAAAATTTCTTGCACAAGAATATCTTTTGGGAAATCGGGATGATGAAACAGCTCCAAGCGTTCGGATTCGGGATGGAGTTGGAATAATCCTCGCTTAGTACCTATCCATATAATACCCTCGGTATCTTTCATGAATGCTCTTACCTCTTCTAGCACTCGCCCTTCGGCAGTAACATAATTAAGCCATGCTGATTCATCTTTCGATATATTATATTGCTGAATACCTGTATAAGTTGTACCTAGCCAAATTGTCTCGGAATCATAACGAAATAAGGATGTAATATTAATCGCTTCCTCTTTATTTAAGGTACTACTCAGTAGGGGTATTCGAGCTTGGTGGGTATTATGAATAGAAATACCTTTTTGTGTAGAAAGCCAAAAAATACCTTGATTGTCTCTGTAAATACCCACTATTTGGTTATCCGAAAGGCGACCTTGTGTACGCTTGGTACTAACATACCGATCAAATGCAACCGTCTTTGATTTAGTATAAAGTGTCTCTAGAGCGTTCGAGTCTTCGAGTACGGCTAAGTTTAAAATACTTAAACCTTCCGAACTACCTATCCATAGGGTATTTTCGTCCGCTTCTAGTGCGTAAATGTGCTTAATAGCAGTAGGTTCGTTTGCTACTTGAAAATTGACAAATTTAAAGTCTTCAAT
>JAHDCQ010000282.1 GCA_020629845.1 Saprospiraceae bacterium
AGACGAGCCAACTCCAAACAATAAACATAAACACCCTTTCCGTCTACTCTATTCTGATAAGTCTGAACTATCAGCTGAGTAGCTTTCATTTCATAAAAATAAACTTACATTTATGAAAAAGATGACGCTTTTCATACTGGGCGTACTATGCTTTGTGGTCAGCACTTTTGCCCAAAGCACGACACCGCTCACAGAAGGTACAGACATCACACTTAGAAATACCCTACAAGACCCCGACGCACCAGAGGTGACCTATGCTAGTCTATTCGGACAAGCAGATGATGCTTTTGATGAGTTTGCAACACTTTCCAATACGGAAATAGAATTTGCAACGGCTTTATCACAGAGTCCTGAAACAGGTGCGCCTTTTCCTATCAGTGGATTATACGAAATTGATTTAACGGAATCGTCAGTTGAGTTTACGGCATTGCCTGATGAAACCGACCCATTTTGGGTAAATGTATTTGGGCTTTTCCCAGAAGGGAAAGTGGATAGATATTATCTCACATTCTCTGAGCCACATAACATTACAAGTGCGGCTAGTAATCACACTTCTGTAAGTGTAAGAGTGGATTCTGAAATGACTATTGTCGTTGAAATTGGTGCAGGCTATGATTTGAAGCCAGGAGTAGGCTTTTTTATTAGTTTCAACATGGCAGAGGAATTGACAAATGAAGAGAAAGCGAGAGCCTTTAATAAAGGACTACAGACTGGAGATGTATCTGCGTTGAATTGGATGAGAAATGATTACATCCAACACAATTTAACAGTACCTACTGGAAGAGAACCGCTTGTTGCATTCTATAATCCAAACTTCGGTACGCAAGTAGATATTCTAAGGTCATTCCAGACAGGCGACTATGTATTTATTCAGTCGCTCATTACATTTAACGGATTTCCTAATGTATTCTACGATGTGTGGAGGTTTGAAGATGGAATGGCTGTAGAGCACTGGGATAATAGTGTGCCGCTTACAGATGACATGGATGGCACTACTCAGATTGATGGTGCGCTTACACCTGCAACCGACTTGGATAAAACGACTGCCAATCAGGCCCTACTAGAAGATATGGCACAGACGCTATTCGTGGAAGGCGATTGGACAAATGTGCGCGATTATTTCAACCTTGACAATTATATTCAGCATAGTGTAGGAGCAGGGCCAGATGGTGCATTTTTGGCTTCTTTGGAAGGACAAACTGGGGTATCATTCTATGACGATATTAAGTTCATCCATGTATCGGGTAATTTTGGTCTAGTGATGTCTCAAGGATCAGATATTACAGGTCAAGATTCAGAAGGTGATTATGCTTACTATGATTTATTCCGCATGGAAAATGGAAAAATTGTAGAGCATTGGGATGCTATTACAAAGATTGAAGAGCGAGCAACTTGGGCGAACAACAATGGTAAATGGGGCGATGATGCTATCGGAAATACAGCACTAAATGATGGTGCAGATATCACGCTTAGAAATACCCTACAAGACCCAGGTGAGCCAGAAGTGACTTACGCAAGCCTATTCGGACAAGCAGATGATGCTTTTGATGAATTTGCAACACTTTCCAGTACAGAAGTAGAATTTGCAACGGCTTTAGCGCAACCAAGTTCGGCATCAGGTCTTCCTTTCGATATCAGTGGTTTGTACAGTATTGATTTAACAGAAAATAGCATTGAATTTGCAGTGTTGCCAAGTGCTGATGACCCATTCTGGTCTAATGTCTTTGGCTTGTTCCCAGCAGGTAAAGTCGATAGATATTATTTGACATTCTCTGAGCCGCACAACATCACAAGCGCGGCTAGTAACCACACTTCCGTAGGCGTAAGAATTGATTCGGAGACGACCATCGTAGTCGAAATCATGGAAGGCTACGACCTTCAACCTGGAGTGTCTTTCTTCATCAGTCTCAATATGGCAGAGGAATTGACCAATGAAGAAAAAGCAAGAGCATTTAATACAGGTTTAATCAATGGAGATGCGTCTGTAATAAAGTGGATTCGCAATGATTATATCCAACATAACTTGGGCGTGCCAACTGGAAAAGCACCAATTGCTGGCTTCTACGGTGGGCAACCGACGGGGATTACCGTTGATGTTCATCGTTCCTTTGAAATTGGTGATTTTGTATTTGCACAAACAACACTCGGAGGTACTTGGGGACAATTTTTTGGTTCTGGTACAGATAATATCCTGTATGAAGTATGGCGATTTGAAGACGGATACGCAGTAGAGCATTGGGACAATATCGTAGCGGTCATGGATGATATGGACGGTACGACCCAAACGGATGGCGCAGTAACACCTGCAACAGATTTATTGCGTACAGATGCGAATAGAGCCTTATTGGAAGAAATGGCGCAAACGCTTTTTATTGAAGGCGATTGGACGAATGTGCGAGATTACTTTGATTTGGATAATTATATCCAACATAGTGTAGGTGCAGGGCCAGATGGTGCATTTTTAGCTTCTTTAGAAGGACAAACAGGTCTTTCTTTTTATGATGATATTAAGTTTATACATGTATCAGGCAACTTTGGTCTAGTGATGTCTCAAGGACCAGATATTACGAGTCAAGACCCAGATGGTGATTATGCCTACTATGATTTATTCCGTATGGAAAATGGAAAAATAGTAGAGCATTGGGATGCGATTACAAAAATTCCACCGAGAAAAGAATGGGCGCACAATAACGGTAAGTGGGGCGATGATGCAATTGTAACATCAACTGATGTAGATTTGAATATGGAAGCAAGCGTAGCAAACCAATTATACGAGCAATACAAAACGGTAGATTACACCTTCACGCTAACGAACGAAGGCGATACAGAGGCTACTAATATCGAAGTAGAAGCGATGCTTCCAGAAGGACTTGTTTACACTGCACACAGTGCATCGAATGGTGAATTTGGCGCGTTTGCAGGTATTTGGACTGTTCCAAGCTTAGCAGTAGGCGAATCTGCGACTTTGAATCTTACCTTATTTGCATTGGCGGCAGACCAAGACATTACTTACTTCGCGCAGGTGGTAGCAGCAGATCAAGTTGATGCAGATTCTACTCCAGACAGCAGTTCAGGAGAAGTGATGGAAGATGACGAAGCAGTCGTGACGATTTCGCCAAAGTCAAACGGTGGATTCGGAACAAATATGGGCAATAATGACCTTGAACTAAGTATTGCAGCAGACAGAAATACGTACAATATTTATGAAGTAGTAGGCTACACGCTTTCCGTTAGCAATAATGGCGATGCCCCTGCAACAGGTATCGAAGTAAGCACTACATTGCCAGCAGGCATGGCGTATACCGCATCCTCTACTAGCGATGGTTCTTATAGCGTGTATTTCCAAACTTGGACGATAGATGCTTTAGGTGCAGGCGAAACGGCAGTCTTGAATTTGGATTTATTCACGCTCGTACAAGACCAGCCTATCACCAATTTCGCACAAATATTTATTGCGAATGAGCTAGACCCAGACTCTACGCCAGGTAACAACACTACAGGCGTACCAGCAGAGGATGACGAAGCGGCAGTTACTATACAGTTCTCTGGTAGCAATGCGAATTTAGCACCAAGTGATGGCGCAATATTCTCAAGCACTGCTTTTGCGGCAAATATGGATGTAAGCCTAGCACCGAATCCATTTAATGGCAGCACGAATTTTGAAATTCAGCTTGCCAAAGGTGGTGCATATCAGCTTCAGGTATTTGATGTTACTGGAAAAGAAGTGAACCGCCAGCGCATGGAATTGAATGAAGGCGTAAATAGAATTGCTTATGATGGCAGTCATTTGACGAATGGACTTTACAGCTATCTATTAAGTAATGTTCAAGGCTTTGTGAGTGGTAGAATGATTGTGGTGGAGTAATAGAGATGACTAGTTTAGAAGTTTAAGTTATTAATAGACACAAAGGAGGGAATAGGTGGAGTGTCGCCTGTTCCCTTTCTTTCTAATGAATAGAAAATCAATGAAAATGAAAAACTTATCTAAAAGCTCAGATCCAAAGATTCCAATATGGGTAAATGTTATGCAAGTCATACTTACCCTAATTATGTTGGGGCAAGTATATATGTATTTCTTTAATCCTCAGCTGATGGCAGAATCAGGTACTCCAGTAGATAGTGTGCCTATGAAAAATTTGGTCTATGAAATGGGTGCAAGAACCTTAGTAATGGCAATTGCATCCATCTTTGTCTTGATTACGCAAGACCCGAAACAATTTCTTGTCGTATTGGTCATGAATGTCTTTCGAGAGGGATTCGAAATGATAATTGACCCTTTATATCCCTTGCCGAATGCACCCGCTTCACCAGCAGTGGATTTTTGGATTCACGTTGTGATAGTGGCTATTGAAATTTGGGCATTGATAGTGGTCTTTAAAATAATGAGAAAAGAATAAACAACGCGGTTTTCATGCCTGCTTGTAGCAGACAAGCCTTGAAGAAGAAAAAAATACCTACCTCATTTTGCGTAGCTTATTTCTTGATTGCTCTCTTACCCCAAAATCTGCAATTTTGCAAAGCGCAGCATAATTCGCTTTTCGCCATCTTCTAAGCTTGGAAATACAATTGTTGCCACGCGCTTATCCTTATGTCCATCAATATTTGTAATGTGGCCTTCGCCAAATTGTAGATGCAATACCTTCTGTCCTACCTCGATTTGCTCAATAGGACTTGGCTGGAAAGTGCTAGGGTCTACTACTGGCTTTGCTTGTCGAGCAGTACGCCTGAAATTGCCCGTCACGCCTGCTTTTGGGCGACCACTCAGCGAATTGAAATCGCTACCCGAACCTCTACGCGGATTCGGTGGCGCATCGAAGTGTTCATATTTGATTTCATCTAGGAAGCGGCTCGGTGGATTGCTTTGTACACGCCCGTGCCGCACCCGCGAGCCTGCGTAGGAAAGCGTCAGATAGGCTTCGGCTCGCGTAATAGCAACATAAAACAGACGGCGTTCTTCGTCGGTGCCTTCTATGGAGTCTTTGCTCATAAAAGATGGGAATAGATTTTCCTCCAAACCTACTACAAAAACCGATGGAAACTCCAAACCCTTCGCCGCATGTACGGACATCAGGGTCACGAAATTATTATCTGTATTTTCGGTATCTGCATCCGTCAGTAAAGCGATATTTTGCAGATAGCTGGCTAGGCTTTTATCCGTCGTTTCGCCTACAGCTTCTTCTAAGTCACTTTCCACGAATTCTTTCACCCCATCCAAGAGTGCTGTGAGGTTTTCTAAACGATTCGCGCCTTCCACCGTATTGTCCGCTCTTAATACATCAATTAGTCCCGACTTTCGAGCGATGAAATCTGCAGCTTGATAGGCGTTGCTCGATTCGGCTTTCTTTTGGAAACCATCAATAAGTTTTCGGAATTTTTCCACCGACTCTTTCGCTCGTTTCGAAAATGTCACTTTGGGTAAAGCAGCCCAAAAGGTTTCTTCATTGGCATTTGCCAGCTCTGCCACTTTTCCTAGTGAACTCGCTCCAATTCCTCGACGTGGATAGTTGATAACACGACGCAAGGCTTCATCATCATTCGGATTGACAGCTAGGCGCATATAAGCAATCAAATCTTTCACCTCCTTTCGCTGATAGAAGGACTGCCCACCAAATACTTTATACGCAATATTATAGCGGCGCAAATACTCCTCAAACACCCGCGATTGAGCATTGGTGCGATACAGAATCGCGATGTCCTTATTTTGGAGATGATTCCGATTTTTTTGTTCCAAAATCGTATCTGCTACACGCTTCCCTTCTTCGGTATCGTTATGTGCTTTAATGAGTTTGATGCGCTCTCCTCCTCCTTTTTCGGAGCGAATGGTCTTTTGAATTTGGCGTTTATTGAAGGTTATCACCTCATTTGCAGCCTGCACGATGTGGTGCGTAGAGCGATAGTTTTGTTCTAGCTTAAAGGTCTTAATGCCATGTTTTTTGAAGTCTTTTTCAAAGTCTAAAATATTCTGAATTGTCGCGCCGCGAAAGGCGTAGATACTTTGCGCGTCGTCACCTACTACACAAATGTTGCGTGGACTATTCGGATATTCCACCAGCTTCTGCACAATACGATATTGCAAATGATTGGTATCCTGAAACTCATCTACGAGCAAATACTTAAATCTTTGCTGATATTTTTCGAGTACCCCATCTGGGTTTTTATGTAATAATTCAAACAGCCGATAGAGCAAATCATCAAAATCCATAGCACCCGAACGCTTACAGCGCGCCGAATACTGCGTATAAATTTTATGCAAATGCGGACGACGTGCCATGCGGTCTTGCTGCCGAAATTCCTCGCTTGCTTCATACATGCGGGGTGGTATCAAATTGCTTTTAGCAGAAGAAATTCGAGAGCGAATCGCATTGGCATTATAAGTCTGCTTATCCAAGTTCATTTCCTTGATAATGGCAGTAATTACACTTTTAGTATCATCTGAATCGTAGATGGTAAAATTGCTGGGATAGCCGATTTTTTCTGCTTCAATCCGTAAAATTTTAGAAAAAACGGAGTGAAACGTTCCTGCCCACACTTGATTAGCTGCATTGCCTACTACCTGCTCAATCCGCGCTTTCATTTCGCGGGCTGCCTTATTCGTAAACGTCAGGGTGAGTATTTCCCAGGGTTTCACGCCTGAGTGTATGAGGTGTGCGATGCGATAGGTCAATACGCGCGTTTTGCCTGAACCTGGCCCTGCTACTACGAGTACTGGCCCGTCGGTCGTCGTCACGGCTTGACGCTGTACCGTATTGAGTTGTTTTAAATAATCTTGTTGTGGACTTGGATTATTGCTCATTGAAT
>JAHDCQ010000283.1 GCA_020629845.1 Saprospiraceae bacterium
TTTTGTCCTTGCCATATTCTTTTTCCATCACCATGAGGGCAGAATATTGCGAGAAGGTCTCCGAAAGCATGGTCGCGCCTTGCACTTCTGCGCCTATCACTTGATGCGCCCACCATTGGTGTCCCATTTCGTGCGCTACTACATAATATACGCCATCAATTGCGCCTTCGCTTTCTAGGTCTGCAATGAAACCAATGCTTTCCGAATACGGCATCGTGCC
This sequence comes from Saprospiraceae bacterium, assembly GCA_020629845.1. GTDB lineage: Bacteria > Bacteroidota > Bacteroidia > Chitinophagales > Saprospiraceae > JAAUTG01. Next base: position 221 of record JAHDCQ010000283.1, read on the forward strand.
AGGGAAAGCTTGCGCGAAACTCGCATAGCGTGGAAACTCAATAATACGCGCCTGCTTATGCGGATAAGGCAAGAAGTTTTCCGAAAAATACTCGAGCGACTTCCGCATGGATTTCATCATTTTATCCACATTGTATTCATGCCCTTTATGGTAATAAACCTCCAAATCCACATCGTTCCATTTTTCGCGCTTTACTTCATAATCGGCAGAAATGAAAGAGTAGAAATTCAGAACAGGTTTTTCCAATTTATATTCAAAATAGCGACGACCATTTTCTTCCCACTCGCGTAACAATGTACCTGGTGCGATAGCGATTTGGTCGGTGCTTGTACTCAAAACAGAGGACACATTCACCCAATCCGAATCCGTAGCTAGGTAAGTGTTACTACAAGCTGCACTGCAATTGTGTGTAAGCTTTTTCATGCGGTCACGCACAGGTAGGTCGCGCTTTTTACGTTCTTTTCTATCCGAAATTTCATATTCGCGGCTGTAACCCACGACAGGCATAAAAGACTTATTATTTACGAAGGTTCCGTTCTGCACGATATTCGTCGTCGTCAATTCGTTTTCAATACCCTTCGAGATGTAGCTTGCTTTGATTTTGATGTCTAAAGTCGCGTTAGTATCTAAAGGCGTTGCCAAATCATAGATACGATACTTCAAATCATCATCTTGTACACTCACGGTCGCACCTTCAATTTCTATCTCCATTTCATAGTCCGTAGGCAATGTAAAATGGAGTTGTGAAATGGAGTGTGCAGTCCTGTTTTTTACGCGCATATCCGCTGCTGCGATAAAGTCGCGTTCTTCAGGATACATATCAATGGTGTAGTGAATATCCGTCACGCGCGGCTGTGGAATGCCTTCGTATTGCTTGTATTTTGCTTCGTACTCTTGCTGCTTTTGTTCCAGTTCGTCATCCTCTGTGATTTCATTCAGAACGCTGGTGTTGTAATAGATAAAACTCCCCGTTCCAAGCCACAATACCCCTAGCAAAATCGTGGTCAAAGCCATACGCTTATCAAATCGCCAACGGGCAATCCCCATGCGGTTGCTAAAGGTCAAATTCTTGCCACGTACCCACAACAATATTGCACCAACTAGCAACAGACAAGTAAAAAGTACCCAATACACATTGAACCATTGCAAACTCGGTGCGAAGGGCTGAATTTGGTTCATATCCGAATAAGTGTAGTTAGGCGTTGCTCCAAAAATGAATAAATTATTACTGATTTCGAGTGCCGACCAGATATAATCATTCAGAATAATAAAGGCGATGAAAGCGAAATAACCTAAGTATTTATTATTCACCAAGACTTGTAAAAACATCGCTATGGCAATAAATACCACAAAGCCGAGGAAGTCAAGCACTAATAATTCTTTGATATAAACACCGAGTTCAAAATTAGTATAGCCTTTCATAGCTTGTACCGTCACGCCTAATAAAATTCCTATTACTAAAACCATAAAAGTCACTGCCAAAATAGAGGCATATTTCGCTAAAAATGGCACCCAAGAAGGGAAAGGCGAAGCATCAAAAAACTCGTTCATCTTCGCGTCGCGTTCGCGCCATACCAAAGAGCCAGCATAAAACGTAATGATGATAATTAAGAACAAATAAAGCGAACCACGAATCGCATCTACCATGATGTAAGTAACAGGCAAATTCCCTGTACCGTACCAAGTATCCGACTGGTCAATCGCAAACCACATATTGAAAAGCCCCAATATGATGATAACGATGAAAGCCGCACCTTTCACAATACCCCAAAACTCTAAGCGCGTTTGGTTTAGAAACTGACTAAAGTAAGTGCCAACTGTATCTTTAACATTCACCTTCGGCAAAGCTGCCATTTGTGCAAATACAGGTCTCATTTCGGGGGAGCTAGTAGCGGCAAGTGCTTTGCGTTGCTTGCGGGTTTTGCGTCGGGTGAAGGAAAATCGCCAATAGGTGAATAAGAAAATCAAAGCACTTACGCCCATCCAAAGTAGGCGATTCAAGAGCATCATACCTGATAGGCTAAATATTTGGTTGTTTTTATCATCTACCGTCCAGTATTTGGTCATGATTTCATAAGTACTTAAACCAAAAGGATCAAGTAACATAGCAACTTGTTCATTGTCAATATCAGACATATAGCTTTGCGAAATTCCGTAGGCAACTAATAGCACAAACGCCCCCAGAAAAGACATAATACTGGAGCGAAATAGTGCTGCCAAACCAAACACAATCGCGGCTGCAAGCAAAGTGTTAGGCAACACAAAAATCAGAAAGGCATTCACGTAAGCCATTAGGCGATTTGGGCCAATTTCCTCCGCATCCAACCAGGGTGTGAAACCTGATACTAAAACTGCCAACATTACACCCAATAATGGAATGCAAGCCGCCAAAGTCGCACCCGAAAAACGCCCTAGCAAGTAGCCAAACTTTTTCAAAGGCGTGGAAAAGAGAATGCCATCGAATTTGGTCGTAAAATCGCGACGCGCGGCGGTATCCATAAAGGCAGCAGTCATTAACACCCCAAAAATAAAGCTCATGAAGCCCGTATAGTACATCACTGCGTGTGGGGAGTTGCCATTTACATTGCCGACAGTACCGCCAATCGTGATATTATCGGAGCAAATTGCCGCTAGAACGAGCATGAAATTGATAAGTACAAATATATAGAGCATCGGTTGGCGTAACCGACTTTTAAATTCAAATTTGAAAAATTCACTAAACATAATTGAAAATTGAAAATGGAGAATTGATAATTTCGGGTTTACTAAACTTGCTAAGTTTAGTAAACCTAAGCCTCTACTAATTTCGGCTGCAAGCCCATCACATTGGCGAAGAAGACATCTTCTAAATCCGCATCTACACGCTCAAAACCATTATGTGGATTGTCTTCGCTGAGGATGTGAATAACGGGTTTGCCCGATACCAGTTTGCTAGAAATGAGTTGATATTGCTGCGCGTGTTGTTCCATTTCGGATTTATCAATCGCTTTTTCCCAAATCGCGCCTTGCAAGCGATTGATAGCCGTATCCGGTGCGCCGCTATACAGCAGATTTCCTTGATTGATAATCGCCATATTGGAACAGAGTTGCTTCACATCCTGCACGATGTGCGTGGAGAGAATCACGATAACATTTTCCCCAATTTCAGAAAGGAGGTTATAAAATCGGTTACGTTCGCCAGGGTCGAGACCTGCGGTGGGTTCATCTACAATGATTAATTTCGGGTCGCCAATAAGAGCTTGTGCAATGCCGAATCGCTGTCGCATACCCCCCGAATAGCCACTCACGGCTTTCTTGCGATGGTCGTATAGATTGACGCGCTCTAGTAAGGCATTGACCAATTCCTTACGCTCTTTTTTATTGGTAATGCCTTTCAGTACCGCCATGTGATTCAGCAAATCTGTCGCGCTGACACGCGGATACACGCCAAATTCTTGTGGCAAATAACCGAGTACTTTGCGGAGTTCATGCTTTTGTGTCAGCACATCTATGTCACCTAGTTGGACGCTGCCGCTATCGGGTTCTTGCAGCGTCGCGATGGTACGCATGAGGGTAGATTTCCCTGCCCCATTCGGGCCAAGCAAGCCGAACATTCCTGTTGGGATGTCTAGGCTAACATTATTGAGAGCTTTTGTGCCGTTTGGGTACGTCTTGGATAAGTTGCTAATTCGTAGTTGCATAAACAATCGAGTTAAATCTTTTTACAGAGTGAAAAATAAAATCGGCTTTTAAATTTTGCGATGAGACGGCTGAACGATATAAAAAGTTACAAGCAGTCTCATTTTTATTGACGATACAAATATGGAGCCTTTTGAAAGACAAAGGAAAAAATAGTGTGTTGCAGCCTGTTTTTTGAGATAAACGAATAGAAAAATGGGATGAACGTCCTTCGTCACATTTACCGACTTGATATTTTATTACACCCTACCTTTGTGGCATGATGACATTTCTAAAAAAACGATGGGTTTATCATAGTCTAGCTTGGGCTATCTTCTTTTTGATGCTCATTTCAAGTGCATGGGCTAATTCCAATGAGGAAGTTGATATTTTAGCAGAGTTGAGCGAACTCGTCTTTGTTTTTCTGCCTGTGATATTAGCAGTCTATCTACATTTTTGGTTGAAAACTCGATTTTTCGATACGCGACAGTACTTGCTATATCTTATTTCTCTCATCGTCTTGATATTCTTGACTATTCAATTGATAGAATTAGTACATCTTTACAAGGCAAAAAACTTTAATAACCATCCTATTCAAAATGTCATTAATGTTGGCTTTTTCTTAGTCCTTGCCACAGGAGCGCAATACCTAAAACGGGGTATCATTGGTCAGTACCAAATTCAAGAACTCCGCGCAAAAACCGCTGAAACAGAACTGAATGCACTAAAAGCACAAATCAATCCGCACTTTCTTTTCAATACCTTGAATAACATCTATGCCGTCAATAAAATGGACTCCGAACGCGGCGGCGAAATGCTCCTTGAACTATCGGAAGTCATGCGGTATCACTTACGTTTTTCCAAACTGGAAAAAGTAGCAGTAGAAGAAGAATTGCAGTTGATTAAAGCCTATATTGAACTCGAAAAACTACGCCTGACAGAACATTGTGATTTGCAACTTAATTTTGAGCCGTTGGATGAACAGCTTAAAATCGCACCTTTGATTTTTTTACCTTTCATCGAAAATGCCTTTAAACATGGTACGCATCCTATGCAGTCCTGCTTCGTGCATTTGAATATTACAAGCGAAGGCAAGAAGGTACATTTTGAGTTATCGAATAGCATTATTCATCAAAAAAAGGTGGTAAAAACTAATATCGGTCTTGAAAATACGAAGCGACGATTAGAGATTATTTACCCGAATCAACACCAACTGACAAGCGAACAAAATGATAATTCCTATACCGTAAATTTGACAATAGACGTATGAGCAAAATAAAACTCTTAATCGTAGATGATGAGCCTCTAGCGCATAAAGTGCTAGAAGATTATTGTAAAAAAATAGACGAAGTGGAAGTCGTCGGGAATTGCTATGATGGCGTTTCCACACTTAATTTTCTGAACAAACAAGCCGTAGATGCGCTGCTACTCGATATTCAAATGCCCGATTTAACGGGTTTTGAACTGCTAGACAGCTTAAAAAACAATGCCCCAAAAGTCATCTTCACCACTGCCTACACGGACTATGCTTTGCAAGGCTTCGACTACGATCAAGTAGTGGATTATTTGCATAAACCTATCCGAATAGCACGCTTCATCAAGGCATTGCAACGCCTAAAAAAGCAACTCCAATTGGAACGGGAATTTGAAACACAATCCATTCCTGAAACCACAACTCCCAAAGTGGAAAATGCAGAATACATCAGCCTGAAAGACAACAAAATTGTCTATAAAATCAAGCTCACTGACATCAATTATGTGCAATCGTGGGGTAATTATTTGAAAGTCTTCCTAGCGAATGATGAAATGAAAATTGTACGAAAAACCATTAGTGCAATGGAGCAGGATTTGCCTAATCATCTATTCGAGCGCATCCATAAATCCTATATCGTGAATGTGCATAAAGTGGCGAGTTTGGAAGGGAATCAAGTGATGGTGGGTGGCGTGTTACTGCCTGTTGGGAAGGTCTATCAATTGAAGGCGAAGGCGCGGATTTTGGGGTGATTAACTCACCCATCAAATAAGTCATCCAAGGTCAAAATATTTTGTATTAAGCCTAGGCTATGCTGATTTTGTTGCAATCCAAATGTAGTAAGTATCACCCAAGTAAGTTGTTTTTTAGTCTTCGTTATTCGTCGAAAAATACTTGCTTTATTACGAAGTTCTTGGGCATAAGTCTTACTCATGCTGAAACTTTCATTGTAAAACTTGACCTCAATCAAATTGATGATATGGTCATTTCTATCAATTAGTAGGTCAATTTGCGTTCCCTTTTCTGCTTTTGTTCCTTTTTTATAAAACGAGGAGGAACGGGAATAAACTCCTGAAATACCAAGTGCTTTTTTGATTTGCGGAATATGCTTTAGGCAAATGTTCTCAAAAGCATACCCACTCCAAGTTTTAAAAGACTGTGTTTGACTCAATTGTTGCCATATATCATTGCCTTCATGAATTTTGTCCTCAATGAATTGCAAATAGAATAACGAGTATTCATCTGTCAAGCGGTAGAGCTTTTCCTTTTTTTTCTTATTGAACGGATGATAGGTAGATATAAAACCTGAATGCTCTAGTTCTTCCAACGTCTTTGTAAGACCTCCACCATTCGAGATATTACCATTTTTCATCAATTGCAAACGGGTAAGTCCTTGTCGGCTTTGTGCTAAGGTTCGGATAATCCGAATATGTTTTTCTGCATTCGAAAAAAGCGAGGGGTATAAACGCGTAAACTCTCGCTTCAATACGCCATTTTGCGAAAAACAGACTTGCTCAATGTTTTGAACAGCACTTCGACCTGGCTCTAAGGCATTGAGATAATGTGGAATTCCTCCCATTGCCATGTAGATTTGGACAATTTGATAACGGTCAAAATAGACTTGTTGT
>JAHDCQ010000284.1 GCA_020629845.1 Saprospiraceae bacterium
CCTCAAACCAAAGAGAATAACTTGCTATCGCGAATAGGTACGCATTATTTATTTAATAGCCCGCATTCTGTGTCAAATTGCTACTAGAAGCAAGCGCATTCAACGGAATTGGGAAGACGCGTTTGTTCACATCACTAGCTGCCTTTTCCGTCCAAGCATCATTGAATTTACCAAAGCGAATCAAATCCGTTCTTCTATGCGATTCAAAATAAAACTCAAAAGCACGTTCTGCCAGCATCGCGTCTAAATCAAGACTGTTTAAAGCTGCCGTGCCTCTTGCCGCACGCACCGCATTCACATCTTCCAATGCACCAGCCGCGTCGCCACTTCTCAATTTCGCTTCTGCACGCATCAAGTAAGCATCCGCCAAGCGGAAAATCACAGGATTGATGTCTGTATCCCAACGTCCAGGACCAGGGGTGTCATATTCATATTTGAAAATCCGCGCGCCTGCCCATTGATTGGACGTGAAGCTCACGTCTTTCGAGTAATCCACGACTTGATTATCTCTCAAGAAGTTCTTCAAGACATCTATCACCAACATGCCATTCGCGTCTCTTTGGAAGGTGCCGCCTTCTGTTGGTGCGCCATCTGCTCCAACAGGCACTGGCCCGTGCTGTACCCCTACTTGAAGTCCTCTATTGAGTTTGTAATCCGCAGGATCAATCGCTCCTGGCTGATTTGGATAGTTTTCTTCAAAATAGCGTGGGTCGGTCGTATCCCAAGAGTCTACAAATTCAGGGAGCGTGCAGAAGCCATTCCAACCTCTAAAGCTGCCCGCATCGGCTGCGTATTGCCCTTGGCTCATTACCATCGCTGTGAATGCGCGGTTGCAAGTTTGTCCAGCTACACAATTCACCGTAAAGATTAACTCATCGGTTGCTGAATTTTTATCGCTATCGCCATCGAATAATCTGAAATAATCATTAGCTAACATATAGCCACCATTATCAATCAGATCGGTTGTAGTAGAGATAACGACATTCATATCATCGCCACTAAAGTTATAGCTAGAACCATAACGGTCTTGATAAACCGCTCTATTCAAGTGCAATCGCGCAAGCAAAGTTTGTGCTGCCCCTTTTGAAAACAAGTGTGCCGAATTTGCATCATCTTTAGTCCTCAAATTAGGAATTGCTGCATTGAGTAAGCCCGCGATTTCAAGTACTGCTTCGTCACCTGTCAGCACAACATTCGTTCCTGATGCTAAATCAATATAAGGCACTTGCGCGTAGAGGTCAAAAATCGCCCACATATAAAATGCCAATAAACCTTGCACTTCTGCGCGGCGCGGTGCTAGTGCTGGATTGCTCAATGCTTTTGGTGTATCAAAAGCATCCAAAATTTCCAAACAAGCGGCAATGCCACCTTGCAAAAGTCCCCACACATCATTCACGGTTCTTTCTGAAGCGTCCCATTGGTGCTGATGCAATGCCACATAGCGTCCACCATCAAACCAATCACTACGCGATGGGTCGAGCCAAAGTCGCGTTGGTGTCATGGATAAATCAGAAGTAGATTCTTGTAGGTTAAAATAATTACGCTCCGTGAAGTTTGGAATCAATTCTGCATAAGCCGATGCTACGAAATTGTCCAAAAATTCAGGCGTAGGATTTTCTAATAATTGCTCTACATCGCCCACCAACACTTCGTCAAATACCTCTTCATCCAAGTCGACACATGCCCCAATGAGAAATAACAAAGCAATCAGCAAAAATTTATTTTTCATTTTATTTTTGTTTGAGAAGAGAGAGCAGAGACCATTTCGCTTTGCTCATTGAGAGAAGAGAGATAAAAAATCTCTCTTCTCTCAGTCCGAAGGGCGGTCTCTCTTCTCTCTTCTATTTTTTTTATTTAAAATCAATATTCACACCCACCAAGAAGGTTCTTGCTCTTGGATAAGCAGCAAAATCAATACCGTAAGACAAATTACCTCCAAATGCGAGTGGTGTGTTTACTTCTGGGTCGAAGCCCGTGTAATCGGTCAAAACAAAGAGATTTTGTCCAGATACGTAGATTCTTGCTTTGGATGCCCAAGCTGAATTATTGACGGGTAGGCTGTAGCCTAGTGTTAAATTATTCAGGCGCAAAAATGCGCCATCTTCCAAGAAGAAGCTAGATGCACCTGGAGGGATAGAACCACCTGCATCTGCTATTCTTTGCGACACATTACCACCGAAATTGTTCAAGAAATTATCGGTTGCATTGTAGATTTTATTCCCTGTTACACCAGAAAGATTGAAGGATACATCAAGTCCGCCCGCTTGTAGGTAGTTATTGATACCATATACAAAATTCGGTACACCTGAACCTAAAATCTCTCTTGTTGCTGTAGAAGTACCGTCGCCATTGTCCTGTGGAAGATAAAACGTTCCGAGTGCCTCTCCATCACGAATGATTTGGGTCAACGTTCCGTTAATACTTCTTCCACTCAATACGCCTGTGAAAATCTCGCGTCCGTCAGGAAACTCCACAGAGTTGGTCGTGACCGTTCCATTGAAATCAATATTCCAAGTGAAATTTGCGCTGTTTGCCAATTGCGAACCTAAGTAGAGTTCCACGCCTGAGTTATTGATTTGTCCTGGCAGATTAATCCATTTTTGAGAAACGGCTGGTGGCTCAGAATCAACTAACAATAACGGGTCAGTATTTACCTTATTGAAATAGTCAATATTTCCGTACACCTTATTATCTGCGAAAGCAAAGTCAAGTCCCACATTGAACTGCGTACTTACTTCCCACTTCAAATCAGGATTGGCTTCACGTACTCTGGAAATACCATTTTGGGTAACTTGGAAAGTCTCCTGCGTTGCCTTATTCGGGATTTCCTGATTACCCGTTTGTCCCCAACCAACGCGCAATCTCAAATCATCAATCATATCGCTATCCATGCCCTTGCTGATTCTCCAAGCCGCAGAAACCGCAGGGAAATAACCCCAACGATTGTTGCTACCAAATTTGGAAGAACCATCCGCACGAATAGAAGCCGTCAGCATATAAGTATCATCGAAGGAGTAATTCACTCTCGCAAAAACAGATTCTAGTTTATTGACCTCTCGCGTACCATCTGGATTTGTGCCATTCGCTGCACCTACAATGGATGTTGCATTGCCTGGGTCATTCGTCGCGCTAATACTTGGCACTAGGAAGTTGCTTGTCGCGAGATTGAAACTATTGAAATCAAACTTTTGATAAGCGTGTCCCAATAAGGCATCGAAATTGTTTTTACCTGAAATTTTATTATAAGTCAAGTAGTTTTCAAACAGCACATTCGTCGCTTCAATAGTCGCAAAATTGTACGAACCATTATTGATATTGATACCCTCCAAATTGTTCGGCGAAAGCTCTTGCTCACGCGATGCATTAGAACGGTCAACACCAAGATTGAGTTGATATTTTAGACCATCAAATAAATCCAAAGCTCCACCAATATTCGCAAGTAGGCGGTCTGTTTTGGTTACATCATTCCAAGCATCTAGGTAGCCAACTGGATTTGTTGGCCCAGAAGAATAATTGCCACTTCCATCAAAGACCGAACGGCTTGGGTCAGCAGCAAGGGTATTCGTAATCAATTCCCCATCCGTATCCGACACATCGGAGCGCGGAATACCATTGTCAATTACATGACTCCCGATGAGGTTCATATCAATACGCAAACGATCGTCAGGCAGTGCAAAAATGCGGCTGTTCAAACGACCTGTGTATCTTTTGAGTTGGCTTTTATCAATAATCCCTTCTTGGTCGAGCAAACTCAATGAAGCCCGATAGCTTGCACGCTCACTACCGCCTGAATAAGCCAAATTATGATTATGTGCTAGTGCAGTGCGCGTGATTTCATCCTGCCAATCCGTACCAGAATCTATGCCGACTAAATCAATTTTTTTCGCCACAGAAGAAGTACCCACATAGCCATTATAAGACACTTTGCTTTCGCCCGGCTTTCCTTTTTTCGTCGTGATAAGAATCACTCCATTCGAGCCTCTTGAACCATAAATCGCCGTTGCCGATGCATCTTTCAATACATCAATGGACTCAATATCATCAGGATTCAAGAAATTCAATGGATTCTTAGAAGCCGCCACATTACCTGCATTACTGCCTACCAAGTTCGCACTTCCTGGTGTAATGGACTCATTGCCCAATGCCACACCATCAATCACATACAATGGACTATTGCCGCTTCTCAAAGAACCCGCTCCACGTATGGTTACATTCACGGCTGCGCCTGGTTCACCGCTCGAAGAAGTCACGCGTACCCCAGGAATTTTCGCTTGTAGCAATTGTTCAGGAGAGGAAATCACCCCTACGTTGAAGTTATCTTCGCCCAAAGAGGCAATCGCGCCTGTTACTTCGGTTTTCTTTCTAGCCGCATAACCGACAACGACGACTTGGTCGAGTACTGCACCTTCAGATAAAGTAACGGATAAGTTTGTTTGTCCATTCAAGGCGATTTCTTGCGTCTGATAACCCGTGTAAGAAAAGACCAGCACGGTATTATTTGCGTCTGGCACATTGATGGAATACGCACCTGTCGCATCCGTTATTGTACCTGTGCTAATACCTTGCACCAGTATCGAAGCACCGATTAACCCGTCTCCGTTTTCATCAGAAACCGTACCACTGACCGTGCTTTGTGCTTCCAGAAGGCTATACGATAAGAAAAATAATCCCATCAGCAAGGTCCATCGCAGGAAGGGATGAGATTTCTTTTTTGAGTTGATTCTCATTTTCATATAAAATCGAATTAAGTAAGCTTGCTAGAAGAGTTTTGGTATAGAGTAGAACGAATCTTCCCCCATGTACCAACTGCCTTCTATCAATCCTTCAAAAACTAAGTAAAAGTGTGAAACACCATTCAAATCTATGTAAACGTTTTCAAAAACAAAAAAAGAAGATTGTATTTTTTATCAATAGCTTTAAAAAATTATCTTTTGAAATAATTATATTATCTTTAATATATTTTTGATTTTTATATATCAAAGTTGTCTGTTTTTCTTAAAAATGAAAATAAATGACTAAAAAGTGGGCAAACGCTCTTTTTTCACTTTCTATTCTTACTACTTTTTTGTTAGGCTGCACAGAAAATGAAAAAGCCAAAGTGCTATTTGAGACTGTTCCTGTCTCCGTTTCCAAGCTTGATTTCATCAATAATCTTCGAGAATCGCCACAACAAAATGTACTGACTTACGAGTATTTTTATAATGGCGCAGGTGTAGCAGTAGCGGATTTCAACGGCGATGACTTACCCGATATTTACCTCGTCTCCAACCTTGAAGACAATGCTTTATATCTCAATCAGCAAGATTTTTTGTTTAGGGATGTAAGCAAAATCAGTAAAGCTACTGGAACGCGCGGTTTTTCAACAGGCGTGAGCATTGTAGATATTAATGCAGATGGTCGGATGGATATTTACGTCTGCAAGTCGGGGCGATTTACCAATCCTGATTTGAGGCGGAATGAACTGTTCGTCAATATGGGCAACAATGCGAACGGTATCCCCATATTTGAGGAACAAGCGGCAAAGTACGGCTTGGACATTCCAGCCTATTCCACGCAAGCCGCCTTTTTTGACTATGATAAAGATGGTGATCTGGATATGTTTCTCATCAACCATGGCATTGATACCTATGACACTAAAGACATCGGGCAGCTTAAACAAACATCAAGTCCACTCGTGGGCGAAATGCTATTTAAGAATGAAGGCGATACTTTCGTAGATGTAACTCAAGCAGCAGGCATTATCAATAATCAATTGGGCTTTGGGCTAGGCATTGGTATTGGCGATTTGAATAATGACGACTATCCTGATGTCTATGTTAGCAATGACTATTCAGGCAAAGACCATTTATATATCAACCAAAAAGACGGCACTTTCGAGGAAAAAATCACGGAACTCACCAATCAGATTTCCTTTTATGCGATGGGAAATGACATAGGCGACATCAATAATGATGGCTGGCAAGATATTGTTAATTTAGACATGGTAGCAGCAGAAAATTATGGCATAAAAACCAGTATGAGCGCGATGAATCCGCAGCAATTTGAGGACTTGGTGGACGAGGGCGAACATTATCAATATATGTTCAATAGTCTGTTGTTAAATAATGGAATTGCAGAAGAAGGACAGCTACCGCTTTTTTCAAATATTGGTCAAATGGCAGGGATTTCTAATACCGATTGGAGTTGGGCACCTTTATTGTTTGATATGGATAATGATGGCTGGCAGGATTTGTTAGTTACCAACGGCATCAAGCGAAATATTAGAAATAATGATGCGATGAAGGTGGTGAATCAACTCAATCAACAGTTGATGGCAAGTGGCAATCAGGGCGCGAATCCGCAATTGATACAGCAAATGCTCCAACAATTCCCATATCATCCAAAACCCAATTATTTCTTTCGGAATACCGCTTCTTTGCAGTTCGAGGATATTACGGCAGAGCTAGGTTTGGATAGTTTATATTCGGTTTCAAGCGGCGCGGCTTATGCGGATTTCGATGGGGATGGGGATTTGGATATTTTGGTCAATAATTCAGACCAAGCTGCCTTTATTTTGAAAAATAATTCAGAAAGTATATCCGCAAATAATTCTCTAAAAGTGCGCTTGAAAGGCACAGCACAAAATCCCTTTGGCATTGGTGCAAAAGTGCAACTGGAACACAATGGACAAGTACAAACCAAGGAAGTTTACACGAGTAGAGGCTATCAATCATCGGTAGCACCTATTTTGCATTTTGG
>JAHDCQ010000285.1 GCA_020629845.1 Saprospiraceae bacterium
CCTGCTGCGCCTGCTTTGGCAAACGCGCTTTTTGCGGCTACGGGGGAACGGGTGCGGGCTTTGCCTTTGAATAAGGCGGGGTATCGCTTTGTGTAGATTAATACTGTGTTTTACTAAATCTGCGCGCTACATTAGTAGCAGGCAGATTTGGTAAAATTTTCTCAAAAGTTACCACAATGGGATTAACGATACATTACAAAGCGAAACTCAAAAGCATGGAAGTACTACCAGAAATGGTAGACGAACTCGCTGATATTTGTACGTCTTTGGAGTGGGAATATCATCGGATAGATGATTTGATTGAATTAGCACCCGACTCCAATATTCCCGAACAGCGAAGCTCTGATGGAACATCAGTTGCTCTAAAAGGCATCATTATCAATCCGCCACAAGGGGAATCTATTATGCTGACCTTTGTGCCGTCGGGATATAGCATGAATTTTATTACACTACGAGCAGGCAAGCAATACGAAGGCCTGCCCGATTTGATTTATTGGCAACACACTAAAACGCAATATGCCCCAATAGAAACTCATATCTCCATTGTGCAGCTTTTGCGGTATTTGGAATCCAAATATTTTAGCGAATTGGAAGTCTCCGATGAAGGTGAATATTGGGATACGAATGATGAAGAACTCCTAAAATCGCATTTTGAAGTGTATAGAGCACTCATTACTACGGTAGCAAGTGCTTTGGAAAATGACACTCCACTTCCAGGCATGAATGGGCTTGGTTTTCGCACAAAACTGGAAACCATACTAAAGTTTCGGATGAAGAATCGGGATAATTGATGCCATACCTACCCGCTCTAATAGAATAGCTACACTGGATGAGTTGGAAATACTTAATAATCCAAAGTAATATCCTCAAACAAAGCATCCAACGTAATGTGATTTTCAATTAATCCTAGACTATGCGTATTAGGTTTAAAGCCCAAAGCCGTTATCATGGCCCAAGAGAGGTGCTTTTTCGTTTTCGTACTGCTTCGAAAAACGTTCTTTTTTTGATTTAGCTGTTCCGCATAAGCTTTAGAAATGCTATAAGCTTCCTTATGAAACTTCATTTCTATTAAATTAATAACGGAATCTGCCCTATTCAAAACTAAATCTATCTGCACTCCTTTTTCGTCTTTAGTGCCTCTTTTTACAAAGGAGTAAGGAATGGTATAAACATTGGCAATTCCTAGGGCTTTTTTGATTTGCAAAAGGTGTTTCATACAGATGCTTTCAAAGGTATAACCACTCCAGCTTTTATAGCCAGCACTTTGGCTTAGGTGCTGCCAAGTACCTGGCCCCGCATTTACTTTATCTTCTATGAATTGTAAATAAAAAAGAGAATATTCATCTGTCAAACGATACAGTTTTTCTTTTTTCTTTTTACCAAAGGGATGATAAGAAGTGATAAACCCAGATTGTTCCAATTCTTCTAAAACGCTTGTTGTTCCCCCTCCATTGGTGATTTTTGCGATTTCAATAATATCCTTCCGCACCAATCCCTTTCGCTTTTTGGCTAATGCTCTAACCACTGCAATATGATTATCTGCTTTTTCAAATAAAGAAGGATATAATTTTGAAAATTCATCTGTTAAAATTCCTGTATTGGAAAAACAGAGATAATCAATATTCTGGATTACACTTCTAGCAGCTCTCACCTCTTTTAAGTAATGTGGAATTCCGCCTATTGCCATATATAAATGCATAATCTGATAACGATCAAAATTAATATGGCGACTTTTCAAGTATTGCTCTGTCTCCGCTAGGGTAAAAGGCTGGAGATAAATTCGTTTGCTAATGCGATTGTGCAAGCCACCTTTATGATGTACTACTTTCTGAATCATCCAAGAAGCGGCAGAACCGCAAATCACTAGCACGATATTTTCTCGTGATGCCCAACTGTTCCAGAAATAGGCTAAGGCACTCAGGAAACCCGATTTAGCTGTGGCTAACCACGGTAATTCATCAAAAAACACCACCTTTTTGTCCTTGCCCATTAGGGGTTTGAGGTAATTTATCAGCAATTGAAATGCCTCAAACCAATCCGTTGGTGTTTTGATAGGAAAATCAGGATTGATAACTTTTGTTAATTGAGCTGCAAAATTTTTTAATTGTCCGCTTAAAGATACCGCTTGCAGTCCTGCTATTTCAAATACAATTTGCTTTTCATAAACAGAAGTAATCAAAAATGTTTTACCGATTCTACGCCTTCCTATTACGGCTACCATTTCTGCTTCCGAAGAATCAATTGCCTCTTTTAAAACTTCTTTTTCCAACTTTCTGCCAATAAACTCAATTGCCATGATTACTGAATAGGTTATTAATTTTTCATTTTTAGCAATTTTCAATACATTATAACTTGCTAAATCTATGTAAAAATAACAACTTTTAGCAATTTTCAATACATTATAACTTGCTAAATCAACTTTAGGGAGCAAGCAAGAAATAATCTACCCACTCTGAGTTGTTCTTTTTTGCCCTAAAAGCACTTAAAAAATGAACCGTAGCCCAGCTATGCTTAATTTTTGAAGCACTTTTAGGATAAAAAATTACTGCGTCATAATGGGTAGCTTATTTCTTGCTTACTCCCTTAATTGAAAAATTGGGCTGGGTTGAAAAATGATTATTGGTTCTCCTAGAATTTACGTGGTAATGCTATCTTTGGGGAAGAATAATGTAATACATGAAAGAACAACAACTCTCGCACCTCAATGCGGAAGGACAGCCAAGCATGGTAGATGTGAGTGCCAAACAAGACACGGCACGTGTGGCGACTGCTTCGGGCAGCATCAAAGTAGGGGCAGATATTATGGCACAACTCGCCGACAAGGACTTCACTTCTAAAAAAGGCTCGATTATTCAAACCGCAATTATCGCAGGCACGATGAGCGTGAAGAACACCTACAATGTGATTCCTCTGTGCCACCAAATCCCTATTTCTTCTTGTAAAATTCACATAGAACCAAGTGAAGACCGTTTCTTGATTCGCTGCACCGTGAAAACCAACGGCAAAACAGGCGTGGAAATGGAGGCTTTGCATGGCGTTTCGGTGGTGGCACTCACTATTTATGATATGGTGAAAGCCCTATCGCACGATATGGAAATTGGGACGATTCAATTAGAAACAAAAACAGGAGGCAAACATGATTTCAAAAGATAAGCATCAGAAACATCCCCCTTTGGCGCGTCCAAAAATAGGACATTATCATCGCTCTGAGTGGGGAATTTATGGCACGACTTGCGCGAAAATTGAGACCTTCTACCGCAGTATAGAAACGGCTTTACAGGGAAAAGCGCGCTTACTTTTGGTAGATGCAGAGCATGGTGAATCGCGTAAAGACACATGCTTTCAAACGGGTGTAAAGCAATTTCATCTGGCAGAAGAAATGGCTTGGAATGAATATGATGATAAACTAGAGCATTTCCCTATAGATGCGGTTTTTGTAAATGGCAATCACTATCCCGCGAGTCGACAAATCGTGTTTTTAGACCCTAAAAAGAAGGATTCTTTACATCGTCGCCTAGCGCAATTGACGAATGTCCAAATCCTAATAAAAGAAAGTGAAGAACAAGCCATTTTTGATTTTTTAGCAGATAAAATCACGCCTGAAACACTCATTTTCACGCAAGCAGATAACGAAGCAATTCAAGCCTTATTACAAGCTGAAATCACGCAAGCCACACCGCCGCTTAAAGCCCTGATATTGGCAGGCGGCAAGAGCAGTCGCATGGGCGAAGATAAATCACAATTGGTCTATCATGCTGCGCCGCAAGAGTTGCATTTAGCGCATTTGTGTCAAGATTTGGGTTTGAAAACCTATCTTTCTAAAGCATCTAATTTTGAAGGCGATACAGTAGAGGGTATTCCCGTTATCAAAGATCGTTTGGTGAATATGGGACCCTTCGGGGCGATTCTTAGCGCGATGATGCGTGAGCCTGACACGGCTTGGTTGGTGCTTGCTTGCGATTTGCCCTTTGTGAATGGTGAATTATTACAGGAACTAATTACTACACGCACACCCAACCGCTATGCTACGGCAGTCAAGAGTGCTGCCAAGCCCTTTCCTGAACCATTAGTAGCGATTTATGAACCTCGCGCCTATCGTCGCTTATTGAGTTTTCTATCTTTGGGCTATGCGTGTCCGCGCAAGATGCTGATTAATTCGGATATTCAAATCCTAGAATTAGAAAATGACCGCGCAATTGAAAATGTGAATACGCCTGAAGAACGCGCGGCGGCTTTAGCAAAAATTTAATGAACCATATAAGGCATATAAGTTTTAGTAAATCGAATTCTTATATGCCCTTATGTGCCTTATATGATTCAATACATACCAGCAAGACATGAAAGAAACAAAACGAAACGTCCAAGCAACAACTTCCGAAGAACTCACAAAAATTAAAATAAAACCACCCACCAATTATGCCGCAGGTATGCACGGCGTGAAGGTCGCATTAGAGCATGTTTTCGCAGAAATGGGGGCAGTACGCGGCTTTCAGACCTTAGCAAAATTGAACCAAAAAAACGGCATTGATTGCCCAGGCTGCGCTTGGCCCGACCCCGATGATAAGCGTTCGGTACTAGGCGAATATTGCGAAAATGGCGCGAAAGCCCTCGCCGAAGAAGCGACTTTAAAGCGCGTGAAACCCAAATTTTTCGCAAAGCATTCCGTAGAGGAACTCTCACGCTGGTCGGATTATAAGATAGGTAAAAGTGGCCGCCTCACGCAGCCCATGATTCTGCAAGAGGGAAGTAGCCATTATGAACCTATCGCTTGGGATGCTGCTTTTGAACTTATCGCTGATAAACTGAATGCCTTACAAAGTCCCGACGAGGCGATTTTCTATACTTCGGGGCGTTCTAGCAATGAAGCAGCCTTCTTATACGGTGTATTTGCCCGCGCATTCGGCACGAATAATATGCCCGATTGCTCCAATATGTGCCACGAATCGAGTGGAGTTGCCCTCTCCCAGACGCTTGGAATTGGTAAAGGCTCGGTTACGCTCGATGACTTGCACAAAGCGGATGTGGTGATGATTATTGGGCAAAACCCTGGCACCAATCATCCGCGTATGTTGTCTGCTTTGCAAAAATTGAAGCAAAATGGCGGCAAGGTAATTACCGTCAATCCGCTAGAGGAGGCGGGTTTAAAACGCTTCAAAAACCCACAAAAAGTAGCCGATATTTTGGGAAGTGGCACAGCGATTACCGATTTATTTTTGCAAGTCCGTATCAACCAAGATATTCCCCTCCTGAAAGCTATTATGAAGAAATTGCACACCAAAGAACGCACCGAAGGCGGCATTTTTGACCACGATTTTATCCAATCTAAAACACAAGGCTACGAAGCTTTAATACAGGATTTAGCCCATCACGAACTCGCGCCTCTTATCGCACAAAGTGGTATTTCGGAAACCGATATTGATACGGCAGTAGAACTAATTGCGCCTGCGAAAAAAGTCATTATTTGCTGGGCAATGGGCTTGACACAGCATCGCAATGGCGTGGAAAATATTAAGGAATGTGTCAATTTATTGCTCCTAAAGGGCAGCATCGGCAAGGAAGGCGCAGGCACTTGTCCTGTGCGGGGACATAGCAATGTACAAGGCGACCGTAGCGTAGGCATTGTGCATAAAACTTCGGACGCGCTACATGCGGCTTTGCAGCGTAGTTTTGGCATTGACGCGCCTAGAACTAAAGGCTTCGATACCGTAGATTCAGTGATAGCGATGCACGAAGGTCGTGCAAAAGTCTTCTTTGCTTTAGGCGGCAATTTTCTATCGGCGGTGTCGGATACGAACTATGCGGCGGAGGCTTTGCAGCGATGCGACTTGACCGTAGCCGTTAGCACCAAGCTGAATCGTTCGCATTTAGTTACAGGCAAAACGGCACTTATTTTACCCACATTGGGACGTTCCGAAAAAGATATTAAAAATGGCAAAGCTCGCTTCGTGAGCGTGGAAAATAGCATGGGCAAAGTACATACATCGCGCGGGAGTCTCGCGCCTGCCTCAAAGCATTTGATGAGTGAACCTGATATTATCGCGCACCTGGCTGCCGCGACTTTACAAGATAAAACGGAGGTAGATTGGCTGGCATTAGGCAAAGATTATGACGCGATTCGTAGCAAAATTTCGGAAGTACTAACAGGTTTCGAGGATTATAATAAGCGTGTGAAGGACGATGGTTTTTATTTGCCGAATAATGCCCGCGCAGGCGATTTTTCTAAACTACCCAATGGACGCGCACAATTTAGCCTCTGCACCCTACCGCAACATGATTTGAAAGCCGATGAATATTTACTAATGACTATTCGCTCCCACGACCAATTTAATACTACGATTTATGGACTGCATGATCGCTATCGGGGCGTGTATAATGAACGCCGAGTGCTGTTTATGAATGCAGAGGATATGAAAAAGCAGGACTTAAAGCAATTGGATTTGGTAGATATTATCAGCGAATATGATGGCGAAACGCGCATTGCACCGAAGTTTCATGTGGTTTCTTATGCCATACCGAGCCAGAATTTAGCTTGCTATTTTCCAGAGGCGAATGTGCTTGTACCGATTCGGCATTTTGCGAAACAGAGCCAAACGCCGATTTCTAAATCGGTGCGGGTGAAGGTGCGGAAGCGATAAGGAAGGGTCAATTTATTATTGAACTCACACTAAGATATTTTTTATGAAAGCTTCAGATAAATT
>JAHDCQ010000286.1 GCA_020629845.1 Saprospiraceae bacterium
CAAGGCAAAAATTATGAGCATCCTCATTGGCTGGTCATCATTTTTAACGCTGCCACTCAGAAAAAGCAGCCAATAGTAGCGGAAAGTATTTAGACTCGACTACTTATTATATACGGTAATGTTAAGAATAACAGAGAAACGGATAAATATGAAAAGTAGTAGTGAATTATATAGAGCTTGAATACAAATATAAATATTTTCCCCCATTTTTTCAAGTAGTACGCTTGAGTCTCCAATTCTTTACTCGGACAAAAAGTGCTGAATGTGACTCAATAAGTCATCAGGAGCTTCGGCATGTACCCAATGCCCTGCTTGCTCTACGGTTTGGAGTTGCGCATTCGAGAATTTTTCGAGTACTAGCCCCCAATCTTCATCCTGAATATATTTCGACTTGCCTCCCCGAATAAAAAGTGCATCTCCCTCATAACTCGCTTCACTATCAATGTTTTGGAGAATATCGGCATAGTGTTTATGAATTTCGGATAGATTCATTTTCCAGCGATACCCCCCTTCTTTGGTGCGGGTAAGATTTTTGAGCAAAAATTGTCGTACGCCAAATTCTTCGATACCCATTTCAGCAAGTTGCGCGTCGGCATGTTTACGCCCTTCTAGCTGTTCCAAATCCAAACCCAATAGTGCCTTAAATATCAGTTCATGTCCGCCTTTGTAAGCTTTTGGGGCAATATCTACCACCACTAGTTTATCCACCATATCGGGATATTCTAGCGCGAATTGCATCGCTACTTTGCCCCCCATCGAATGCCCTATAATATGTGCTTTGTATATCCAATTGGATTCTAAAAAGGCTTGTAAATCTTCTGCCATCAAGGGGTAGCTCAAGCCTTCTACATGTGGCGAACGCCCGTGATTGCGTTGGTCTATCAGGTATACTGCATATTCTTCTGCTAGGCGTTTGCCTACGGTTTGCCAATTGTCCAATGTACCAAACAATCCGTGCAAAATAACAATGGGGTCGCCCTGCCCGAAGGACTTGTGGTTGAGTGTTAGCATGAATCCATATATTTGAAGTGACAAAAATAATACTTATCTACACTCTTTTTTACTTCATTTTTCATTCGCCAAATCATCACTTTTTCGATAACACTTACTAAAAAATAAAATGTATCTTTTTTATCAAAAAAAAATTAGCCCAACAAAACATCTACTACTACCAGTTATCCTATATTTTTCACCATTCCCTCGCTAAAATGACACATTTTCTAATACTAAGTATTAGGCAACAATTTTCTTAAGATTTTCTTGGCATTTCTTAACGTAACTTTTTGATTATCTGCACGTAAACTCAAGTACTTAAATCAAACACACTAATTTTATTTTTTTTGTAAACACAAGGAACTTTTTAGGGATTAATAACATTTTATTAGTGTGAGACAGACAAACAGAACCAATCTGTAAGAGAACAACAAATTATAGGAACTAAGGATGGATTGCTCGCTTCGGGGAGCAATGGCTGTTTTATGCCTCTATGCGAAAAAGAACACTTTTTTGCGTACAAATTTTTGCTATCAATGTTTCGCAGCAATTGCCACATGGATAGCCTGACAATTATTTCCCATAACATATTTAAAAATCGTGAGAGAGTTATGAAAGCCGAGTTGAGTATTAAACACTACGCAAACATTTTGGAACTAGCAAAAACGCAGTTCAACAACTGGAACGAAGCACGCAAAGCCTTCGTGCAACGCCACACCATCCTAGTTTGGTCTACAACTATTATCCTAGCTACTATCTTGCTGTTGGGCTTAGGAGCATTAGGTTTCTACTTTGCGGTGCAGCAAGGGAGTTTTGGAAAAATCCCGACCCGCGACGAATTAGTCGCTATTCAGTACCCGATTGCTTCTGAAGTCATGTCTTCGGATGGCGTGCTTATGGGGAAATACTATGTGCAGGATCGCCTAATGTCGGATTTAGATGAAATTTCACCTAATGTCATCCATGCACTCGTAGCTACAGAGGATGCGCGCTTCTTTGAGCATACAGGGGTAGACCTACGCTCTTGGTCGCGTGTGTTGTTCAAGACCGTATTGATGAAAGATCGCAGTTCAGGTGGTGGGAGTACCCTGAGTCAGCAATTGGCAAAGAACCTCTACCCGCGCCGCGACTATGAATATTGTTCTTTGGTCATTAATAAACTACGCGAAGTATCTATCGCGCGTCGTCTAGAAACGATTTATACGAAAGAAGAATTGCTACAACTTTACTTGAACACCGTTTCATTTAGTAATAATACCTATGGTATCAAGGTAGCATCAAAGCGATTTTTTAACACAACGCCTGCGGAGCTTACAACCGAAGAGGCTGCGGTACTTATCGCTATGCTAAAAGCAACAGCGGTATACAATCCGATGAATAATCCTGCGGTATCGAAGCTACGCCGCAATGTGGTACTTGACCAAATGTACCGCTACGGCTATCTTGATCTTGATACCCGCGACTCACTACGCCATCTACCCATTAAGTTGCAGTATACCAAAGAGTCGCACAATGACGGTATCGCTACGCACTTTCGCGAGCATTTGCGCCTAGAGCTAAAAGATTGGGTGAAGGCGTATAATAAGGAACACAAAACCAACTACAACCTCTACACAGATGGTTTGCAGGTGCATACGACTATCAATTCGCGTATGCAGCAGCTCGCAGAGGAGGCAGTAACGAAGCACATCAGCGGCTTGCAGCAAGAATTCGATGCACACTGGGAAGGCGAAGAAAAGCCCTGGGAAGATGAGCGGCTACTAAAGCTGGCGCGCCAAAGCTCTGACCGCTACCGCGTATTGAAAGCAGCCGATTTGACCAATGCACAGATTGATTCGGTATTTGAGCAGCCCGTGAAAATGCGCGTTTTCGACTGGACAGCGCAAGAAAAGAAAGTAACAATGAGTCCAATGGATTCCATTCGCTACTACTTTAAAATGCTTAACGCTGGCTTTTTAGCAATGGAACCAAACTCTGGCTATATCCGTGCTTGGGTAGGCGGTACGAATCATAAATATTTCAAATTCGATCATGTACAGTCGAAGCGACAAGTAGGTTCTACTTTCAAGCCTTTAGTGTATGCGAATGCGATTCGTAAAGGTATTCATCCTTGTAGTTATATCGGCAATCGCCTAGTAACCTATCGTCGCTACGAAAACTGGCGACCAAAGAACGCCGACAATAAATATGGTGGTTTCTATTCTATGGAAGGTGCATTAAGTAAGTCTATCAATGCCATCACCGTGAATTTGATTATGCGAACGGGTCCGAAATCCGTAGCACAACTCGCACAAGATATGGGTATCACGAGCGAAGTACCTGCCGTGCCAGCTATCGCGCTAGGTGCAGCAGAAGCATCGCTACTCGATATGGTGAAGGTGTACGGCACACTCGCAAATAGAGGCAGTCGTCCAGAGCCTGTATTCATCACTAAGATTGTGGATAAGAATGGCAAGGTATTATTCAAAGCGAATCCTGAAGACCGTTTGCACTGCACATCGCCTTTGAGTGTAGATGAAGCGGATATTATGAATGAAATGCTACAAAGCACCGTGAATAAAGGTACAGGTATCCGTCTGCGCTATCGCTATAAAATGACTACGCCCCTAGCAGGCAAGACGGGTACTAGTCAAAACCACTCGGATGGTTGGTTTATGGGCTACACGCCAAACTTAGTGGCAGGAGCTTGGGTAGGTGCAGAATCGCCTGCGGTCTACTTCCGCGACCTACGCCTCGGACAAGGTGCGAATACGGCCTTGCCAGTATTTGCGAACTTCTGGCAAGGCTTATTGGATGAGGAGCAATTCGACCGCTATACCAAAGCTGATTTTCCTGAGCCTTCGGTAGAAGTGGCTTCTAAGCTCAATTGTGCAGCAAGTGTGACTTCGGATAGCATTTATCATGAAAATCGCGCAAAAGTGGCAAAAAAGGATTCTGTAATACAAGAACTACCAAAGCCACAAGTAGTGGTACAAGTAGAAACCGAAACAAAAGAAAATACAAAGCCTATAGCACAGCTAGTAGGCGGTGGAGAGCTAGAAAAATAATACTCGACAAATAGATAAGATGATTTAAGTTAGTAGAGAAGGTGCTAGTTTGTATGCCTGACTTACGGAAGTGAGTCAGGCTTTTTTTGTGTTTATCGGCTTCTGAAGTGTTAAAATTTGGATAAAAATCAATTTTTTTTTCAAAAAACGAGAGATTTTTTAATCACAAAACAGTAGACAAAAATCATTTTTTATCACAATAAAAAGAAATAAACAACTGAAAAACAAATACTTATTAAAAAATAAGTTTAGTTTATATTTTCACAATTATTCATTTTTGTCCTTGTTGAAGCGTGATTCTACTCGCATATTTGTATTGTAATTAGTGAAGAGAGGAGATAAGAACCAAAAAAGCTACATAAAAGATGTAGCAAATTTGATACGATAATATGTTCATGGGATTATAATTTGTTGATGGTGAGTCGTCCCGGATTTTAAATTCGGGACGAACTACTTTTTCAAAAGATAAAACCTATGTTCTAGGATATATAGCGAAGTAATTTGCACCAAGACAAAAAAAGAGGCTGCTCTAACGGGAGCAACCTCGGATACTTAAATCATGTTCACGGGATATAATTAAAACAACTTATAGGGATAAAGGATCAAATCTTTCTTTTTTATTTTATTAGCTTGGTGCAAATTTACTTCAACTTTTTGATTTTTGCAAACCTCAAACCACCTAAAGAATTTTGTTTTTGGATATGTTCATGGGATTATGATAGTGAGTCGTGCTAGTGTACGACTCTTTTTATTAGAATTTCTTCATAAAAAAACACACCTTTCACTCTCCTTTATTTTCACATTTAAAGTGATATTCTTTTTATACTTTTTTGACTATCAGCGTAACCTATATTGTATAAATACGTATAGTACTTCACAATAGGTGTTTTTTGTCCTTGTAGAACAAGGAGATTGAACTCATATTTGTATCATCAAAAAAGAGGTGATATTTTAATAAGTTAAGAATTTGTTAAAGTATAACTTCCTTGTGCTTTGAAAGAAAAACTGCTCACATGCAGTTCAAGATATAATATGTTCATGGGATAAAAATTTTGTTGAGCTAAGTCGTCCTAGAGCAAGCATTCTAGGACGATTATTAGTTTTATTCCAGTTCCACCTACCAATTACACATCTCTCGATTACACGATTACTCAATAATAAATAAATATTTAATTGTTAGCTTCCAAAGTTAGCAATTCGCTATACTTTCTCATGACACAGTTGTTTGCTGTACTACCATTACACTTTAAGAATTATATGTTCATGGGATTATTGCGTGGTCGTGTCAAAAAAGGGGCGACCACTTTTTTGATGAATTTTCGAGCTTTCTAGAAAACCTTTATACCGTTATAAATGTATCATATTACAGAAATTAACCGTATATATTTTTGATTTTCAAATAGATAGTGTAGAACAAATAAGTAATAGTATCATATATTAAAAGGTCATTTTGTATCGTCTTTGGCTTGCTTTAGTGCTATAAACAACCTTATATTTGCAAAGCAAAAGATAAATGTTCGATAGCTTCACCTAATTATCTTATCCTAATCTTTTAGCTAAGGAGTAATTACAATCCCTGTTTTGATAGCTGCTTCACTTAGTGAATTTAGTCTTTACCAAGAGAATCTAAGCTTCTAATAAGATATTGCATTACGCAACTAAAATAGTTAATCGACTTTCCAGCTAGTATCTAGTTTGGGACTCACATCGTAAGTACTCAATGAGTGCATGAAAGAATAGCGACTGAGTGAATAATTATAAATTCCATTCGCTCATTCACTCATGTAAGTATTTACCTCACATCTAGCTAGATGCTTGAACTTCATATATTTCAATAAATTATGAGCGCATTACAAATGGAGTACAACTCCGCAAGAGAACTACTAACCATCCCAGAATACGGCAGAAATGTTCAAAAACTCATCCTACACGCTAAATCAATAGAGGATGCGGAAGAACGTCAACAATTCACCAATAAAATTGTGGATTTGATGATGCAGATGTCGCCCCTTAGCAAAAATATGGATGATGCTCGCCAACGGCTTTGGCAACACGTCTTTCATATTGCAGGCTATGACTTGGAGGTAACGCCTCCTGAAGGCATAGAGATTCATGAGGATTATGAAGAACGCCGACCTGACCCAATGGATTATCCAGCAAAGGGCGTACGTTTTCGTCACTATGGACATAATGTGCAGAACCTTATCAAAAAGGCACTGCAAATGGAAGAAGGTCCCATACGCGACGGCTTCGTAGAAACCATAGGCAACTACATGAAACTTGCCTACAAGACTTGGAATAGAGAACATTACATCAGCGATGAAATCATCATCAATGATTTAGCAACCCTATCGGACGGGCAGCTCGCTATGCGTGAAAATGCATCGCTAGATACACTAACGAATGCCAATCGCAGACGTAAGCGTTCATCTGATAATAATGGCAGAGACCACAGAGGCAGAGACCGCGACCGCGACTACCGCGATAACAGGGGAAGAGACCGTGACCGCGACTACCGCGACCATAGAGGTGGCAGAGACCGCGACTATCGCGACGGCCGTGGGCATAGCAATGGTCGCTATAGCCGTAATAATAACGGACACGGCGGCAGCGATAGACGTAGACGTAGATAAGG
>JAHDCQ010000018.1 GCA_020629845.1 Saprospiraceae bacterium
TTCCACGGCTTTCGCGTCGGGAGAAAGAGATTTTGCAATTGATTATTGAAGAACGTACCACACAAGAAATAGCCGAACAGCTTTTTATCAGCGTAGGCACAGTAGAAACGCACCGCCGCAATATGATGAACAAACTTGGCGTGCGAAATACAGCAGGCTTAGTACGTGTGACCTTTGAGTATGATTTGCTTTAGCTACGAGCTATATCCAGCATCATATTGACCGCTCTACTTTCCCAAAAAATAAAGAATGCCAAAAAGAAGATTAGTCCTACACCATATAATACATAGCGTCCGCGAAATGGCACGCCAATTTCTACAGGCTCATCGCTGCCAATAAGGACAAAGGTTGCCCAATAGGAAGGGTGTAAGTTTTTCAGACGATTTTCATCATCCAAATAATTCAATTTTGCTGCTCGCAATGCGGTACTTTTCTTTTTTCCATCATGCAAATGTTTATAAAAATCAACCATAATGTCTTTAGTCGTCAGGTCATTGGCTTTCCATAAGGACATTACGATGTTGGCGCAGCCTGCAAATTTGAATGCCCTCGCAAGGCTAATTACCCCTTCGCCTGGGCGCGCCTTTCCATTGCCTGTATCACAAGCACTCAATACTGCCAACTCTGCTTTAAGACGCATATTGTACAGCTCATATACGTGCAAATTGTTGTCTTCTAAGCTGTCTCCTTCGGCAAATACCAAGCGCGAACGTTTTGGATCATTATCATCCGCAAAAGCATGCATGGCAAGATGCAGAATGCGATAGTCTTCGGCTCGTTTCTTAAAACTTGCCTCTGTTGCCGCTCTTCCTAGTACTTGATGTCCTCCTACCTGCCACCGAATATCGCGTACTTCGGGTTGATTGTTTTTTAATGGCGTTACTACATCTCTGGTCGTGCTAGTGTCCGTATTGGTGGTATTGATAGCAAAATTAGCAGGAGGATATTCTGGTGCAAAGCCCATATATACCCAGCGGCCGAGTTCTCGTTTTTTATCTGCTAACATTAATAGCTCCGTCGAGTAGTCATAACGTACCGTATATTTTCGGATGAGGTAAGGCAATGCTCGATAACTAATCGCATCACTTGGCGAACTGAGTAGTGTCTCAAAAGAAATATATCCTAGATAGTTATCAGGGATAATGGTGAGCTTATGAATAGATGTCATGGGTAATTTACGGCTAATCGGAAACACCAACTGCTGATAAAGATAACTAGCATCTCGCTTGAAATTGGCAAAGCGTTGATTTAGCGTTTCATCATTGACCTCAGGATTACTTTGATATTCTTCAAAAGATGCTTGGTAACGCTCAATTGTCTTTATAAGTGTTGAGTCTATTGCTTGCTGGTGTTGCTCGATCTTTGATTTTGTGATACCAATAGTATATAAGGTGTTTTTTCCCCACATATACTCAATTATAAGCTCATTATCAGCTAAATATTCTTGCACCTTATCTAATTCGACATTAGGACTTTGATATTTATAATCGTAATATTTGGAATAATTTTCTTCTAGATGGGCTAATATGGAATCCTGCTTGCCTCTATATTGTAGAATCTTATTCTGTAGAAAGCTCTCTTGGGTAGTATCTTGAGTTGCTTCCCCATTTAAGACCCGTTGCAATCTATCTTTGTAAAAGGCAAGTTGTACCCGCGCTTCTTCTTCCTCTTCAAGCGTTGCTTTTGGTACGCCACCATATCGTTTCGCTTCTGAATCACGTATACCCTCTAAGAGTAAAGTAGATTTACTCTTTTCCATAATAGTAAGCGCGTCCTCTAAGTATTTAATATCATTTCTTTCATTATATAATTCAAAATCCACCTTTACCGCAAATTCATAAAAGCCAGTGATGCGATGAATTAACTTTTCTCGTGCGCCTTCCGTTTCTGCATTGGTACGTATTATATCCAATAAACCTACTAGAAATTGATTGGTCTCGTAAGCATAGTGCAAATAATCAGCTTCTTTTTCGCTAAGGTATAGTTGGTATAAGGTTTTTGCTTTTTGATGGAGTGTATTGAGTAAGTTATACTTTAAATGGATACTGTCTTCAACTAATGTTGGGTTTACAAAAGTATTGATGGCGAAAAAAGATGGTACAGCACTATGTATTGCCTTTTGGTAGTAATCCAATGCTTCTATAGTTGCTCCTTGGGCTGCATATGCCTTCCCCAAATGCGTATAGTTATCTACTACTTCTGGATGGTGTTTCCCTACGTATTTTTTTATAATAGGAGTAGCTTGTATGTAATATGAAATAGATGTCTGATAATCTTTCTGTTGGAAATAGACATTTCCAATATCATTGTAGAGTTTTCCGCGTTTAAATGTACTTTCCGAAAATAATTGATTATTAATTTCGAGGGTTTTATTTAATATTCTCAACGCTAATTCATAGTTGCCCTGCTCACTGTACAATGTGCCAATATTATGATATGCCTCTGCCATAGCTTGGTTAGGCGTATCACTTTGTTTGCTGTAAATATGTAATGCTCGCTGAAAATAACTCAAAGCTTCCGTATACTCTTTTTTTTCTTTATACACTAAGCCAATGTCACTATAAAGTTTAGCAATACTTGCATCTTGTTCTCCAAGTTGGTTTGAATTGAGGCGTAGCGCACGGCTTAAGTATTCTAAAGCACGTTCATCATCATTCTCTAAGTAGTAAAGTGCGCCGAGGTTATGGTAGATACCTGCAAGCTCAAGCTCATTATTTGTAGCTCTTTGTTCATCAATCTGCTGCGTTTTTTTAAAATAGGATAGGGCTTGCTTATGACTTGCTAACTTTGCATGTACTACACCCATATTATTATATATGATAGAGAAAAAAGGGTGGTTTTCAGAATATGTCTCTCTAAGCGTTGTTGCTGCTAAATCATATTGCTGCATAGCATCATTGAAGTGTCCTAAATTCTGATAGATCGTTCCTATCATGGTATGACTTTTTACAAATGACTCTGTTTGTCCTTGTGTCTTATAAAGCCGAGCAGCTATACCATAATTATTTAATGCTTCTTCAAATTCCCCCTTTTTTTGTCTTGCTTCTCCTAAGTTGTAATAAATATCCCCTAAAAATAAAGTATGTAAATCCGATTTTCTTCGAACATTAGCTTCGCTTTTTTTCAGCAATTCAATCGCTTGCGTTATTTTTCCTGTTTTGGTGAGTGTGTTAGCTAGGTTTATATGTGTTTTCCAGTAGATTTTTTCAATTGTACTATTAATGTTACTTGAATCTAGTACACTATCAAAATGCTCTATTGCTTTTTGATAATAACCTGTGGCCTTATCATACTGAGCTTGTTCTTGCTGCGATTGAGCAAGTTTGAACCAACCGTTTCCAACTGTTTCTGAGACGACATCGTGCTTGGTCTGCCCCATTACTGATGTATAAAGAATGAAGTGTAAGCTAAAAATAATGTATTTATATGGATGCATACTATTGCCTTTCAATTAAAATGCCTGAAATTATTTTCTCATTCCTTAAGAATAGTTCTCTGAAAAAATCTTGTGATAAAGGCAGCATAAAAAGCAATCACCATATTATTTAGGAGTTTTGTACTTGCTTTTTACTTTGCTTCGTTCAAATCATTTGTAGGAGAACAATGAAAATCACATTCTATCTTGAATAGATAAAAGTAATAATAATTTAGAAGGAAAAAATTGATTTTTGGCTTATAAAGTGGCATAAGTAACTACGGGCTTAGTTCTTTTTTATTTCTAGTTGAGATTATTATATGTTTTTTTATTTTTAAAATACTGAATTTCAATTTTTTATGTTTTATTTCATACTTTTTTTGATAGATTGTGATTTTGCAAAATTCTAAATTTTAGATTTGTCATTGATTTTAGAGTGTCATTAAAATGAAATTTTTTCCCATTTTGGGAATTTTTAATAAAATAAAATAATTGTAAAAAGTTATAATTTTGTTAAAATTAGTCTATTTTTTTGACTGTCACACTTCCTCTGATGTATATTTGTAATCGAAAGGTTGCTTCATTTGAAATATGAAAAGGAAAACGTTTGAAAATAGACCAAACAATCTAACACAACTGTTTTCTGAAATATATAAAAGAATAGACTTATTTCGATAGGCATATTTAATAACTAAAAATTGATTCAAGTCATGTTTAAGTTTAGCAAAAAGGCACGTACAATTTTCGTAGCAATAATGTCCATATTTTTTATAGGGACTTTGTCCAATTGCGTTCTTTGGGATTCTAAAAAAGAAACTGCTACTAATCAGAGCCTATTCAACAAGCACATCCAATTACCTAATGAATTAGCAAGTGCTACTATCACTAGAGGTACTTCTGCCGAATCATCTGCTTTAGCACAACAAATCTCTACACTTTGGGATCAAGCCAATGCTGCCTATACTGCTGAAAATTATACTCAAGCAGTTGATGTTCTAAAGCAAATAGAAAATCTTGATGCAGCTTTTGAAACACAATCAGAGTCGAGTTTCTATCATGCATTAGGAAGCGCGCAGCTTAAGCAAGGAAATGCTGAAGCAGCCCAACGTTCTTTTGCAAAAGTAACATCTGGAGAGCTTTCGGAAGATGCTGTTTGGAAGCGTGCATTATCATTACTAGCTATTGATGAGCAAACAGACAATGCTACCGCAGCTATGCAAAGTATTGCTAATTCTTCACATGCGAAGAGTACTTTAGCACAAAACATTATGTCTGAAATGTCTAATATGGCAGCAGGCGGTCTCAATCCAAAAGTAAATGTAGTAGGTGGAGTGGTTGAAGGAGTAATACCATTTACTGTTAATGTAAATTCTAATGGTACTACCTCTTCTAACCCAATAATAAGTCATCTATGGAATTTGGGCGATGGTACGACAGCTAGTAATGTTACAAGTTTGGAGCATACCTATTACAAGCCAGGGATTTATACTATTAGTGTACTTATTTTTGATCTTACAGGACAGGGGGCAACTGCTGAGGTACAAGTAGCAGTGAGCGCGCCTATTGGAAACTATGAATTCGCTATTCCAATAGAACAAGATGTAACGATACAATCAGGGACAGTAATGAATGAACCTACCTTGCAGGCTGGACCAAATAAAACCACATATTTAAAATGTAATACTGAAGAGGTATTTGGTACAATTACTAAAACCGAACTAGAGATGTCTTATGAAGGTATTACAAGCACTAGTGGACAGGTACAAGTACATAAAGGTTCTACAACATTATGGAGTGAGGGCACTATCAATTCTGGTAATGCTCCTACTAAAGGAGCGTTGTTAGATGAAGTAAATCGTTCATTTCAACTAGGAACCCTAGTTCGATGGAATATGCAGACTACAGCCAAAGAAGAATTTACGGCTATTTTGTCCACGCCTTCATCTACAACCTTTACCTTTGGTGCTTCGGAGTATTATTTTGATGATGGTAAACCAAAATTAGTTCTACAGGTAGATAATTCAGCAGGTCTAGGACAGTTCTCATTATCTCCACCAGCACCACCAGCAGAGCCAATGTATTTTGAAGCAGAGTGTGCTACGGCGGTAGGCAATAATTGGAAAGCAAATGCAAAAGGAACAGCGTCTAATGGTATAGCTTTGCTGTATCCAGGTACGATGCAAGTTTTCAATTCGCCTCCAACACAGGCAGATCAAAGAGTAAGATTTGTATTCTATACAGCACAAGAGGCAACATATGACGTATTTACTAGAATATTAGTAAAGAACGCTCAGAATAATGCTTTTTGGGTTAGAATTAATAGTAATCCTTGGATAAAGTTCTCTGATATACCTAGAAAAGCAAGCTTCAAATGGGAGCATGTATTTGATAATAATAATGGAGGAGCTACTGTCACATATACTTTTTCACCTGGAACACATACCATAGATGTTGCAGTAATGGAAGATGGTACACTATTTGATAAATTGGCACTAATACCTGCTGGTTCAGGCGCACCAAATGGTGTGGGGCCTAATGCAACTAATTGCGCAGGCGGAAATAGTAGTGATAGTGGTTCAAATGCGATGCCTTTAAGTAGTGGCAAAACAGCTACAGCAACAAGCGTTTACGCTTTTGACTATGAAGAGAAAAAGAATTTGACAGAAGATATTGAAATTTATCCAAATCCATTTTTCTCGGAAGTTACATTAGATATGCATATACCAGATGAACAAGTAGATGTACGAGTATTTGACTTATCTGGAAAGTTAGTGAATGAATACCTTGGTATAAATGCAGACCAGCGTTTGACCATTGGTAATGAGCTATCAAATGGAAATTACATTGTGCATGTAGATGCAGGCAATGATATTTTCTATAAGAAAATTCAGAAAATAGCAGAATAATAATGAATTAGAATAAGAACTTGAATGAGGGAAGTGCAACTTTGTGCTTCCCTTTTTCAGTTTAAAAGCTCCATTTAGTTCTTAGGAATAGCACCTGCACGGGGCTGTTGTATGAAGTTGTCTTTGCAAAAATTAATTGTCCCACAAAATCCATATCCCAATTTTCTTTAATAGAGTAAGTGAGCGTTGGGTTTAGAAAAAGTGCATTTGTTTCGGACGGACTATACAGCAAAGAAAGTCCAGCATTGACTAAGGGACTTACAGGATAAAGCCCTTGTACAAAGAGCGTATATTTGTAAGGATAAAGATTTTGGGCGGAAAGTTCTGTCGTGAATAAATCCAAGAAACTACTATTGGTAGAGCCATTACTATTAAACAAAAAACCACCGCTTATATAGAGTTGATTGCTAAAAGAATAATCGCTACTAAGCGTAGCTACGAAAGCTTGCCCTGAACTATCAATAGGCGTGAAATAGGTAAATTCCCCCTTGAAACTAGCATTGCCAATATTGCCTGCCCAACCTCCGCCAAGCGCCAATTGTTCCTCTACAATACCGCTGAGAATTTGGAAATCATAGTTTCCTTTATTGAATTTCCAAAGCAAGGCAGCTACTGCGTCCTCTTGTTTATCAAACGCTTTTACAGCCAACTCAATGCTTGAAGCAAAGCCTGTATAATAGCGAACACGCAGGGCATCGCTACCAGGGCGTTCTTCATAGTCGAAGTCCGTAAAGTTATAGGCATTGAAAATATCATTAGGGTTCCAAATGGTATTAATACCCCAATTGATACGTTGCCTGCCGAGTCGAATTTCCCATTTATCCTTTACATATTCCCAATATAAACGGTCAATCATACTATGTGCTGCTAGACCTTGCGCGTTTGCCGTGCCAATGGATAGGTCAAAGAAATCATTTGCTACATCAAGGCTATTGATAAATGGTTTCCCCCCTGATAAACGCGCTTGATCGCCCCAAAAAAGACGGTTGCGCGCCTCTACTGTAAGCGTCCAATTATCATTGGCATACCATTTGAAATTCAAGCGATTGTGCAGCAAATTATCTTGTAAAGCTTGATTTTGCTGACTAAGTATAAATAAGGATTGTAGGTTTTTGACATAGCCATTAAGTGTCCAGTTTTTTTGTTCTCCTTGTGCATTGGAAAAGTAGCAAAGTAGGCTAAATAGTAAGATGATTATAGTTCTCATAATGGATGATTTAGGGCAAAAATAGGGTATTTCACTCATTTACTATACCTTTACTAGATGCAACAAGCACTTTGGAAACGACTCTTAAGCTACATCGTGGAGTGGCATATTGAAAGCGCGCCAAATGACATCAATCCACACCTGTATGTCAGTTTGCGTTATGGACGTTATCAATTAAGCACCGCCAATGCTGTCTATTCTTTCGAGGATTTATACACGAACTTCTCTCGCGCTTTTGCCCGTCTAGAATTGGATAAATTAGCCATCGAAAATGTACTGATTTTGGGTTTTGGACTCGGCAGCATTCCCACTATGTTGGAGCAAAAATTTAATAAAAACTATCACTACACCGCCATTGAACTGGACGAAGCCATTATCTATTTAGCCAATAAATATACCCTTCCACAACTCAAATCCCCTATCGAAATCCTATGTGCGGATGCTTTTGCCTATGTAATGCAATGCCAACAACAATTCGATATGATTTGCATGGATGTCTTCCTAGATGCAAGTACGCCCGACCACTTTAAAACCATAGATTATCTAGAAAAATTAAAAGAATTACTTAGCCCAAAAGGAATTGTACTCTACAACTGTCTGGCTGCAAAAAAGTCGGACTTAAAAGCCGCTCAAATATTTTATGAAAGAACTTTTTCCAAGGTATTCACCAATGCAAACTACTTCGATGTAGGCGGCAATTGGATGCTGATAGGAAAGAAAAATTAAAAGACCCGTCCAGCATATCGAAGATATACGTCCGCCGTATGCCGTCTACCGTTTATAAAGGCGGAATGACATCCTTAAAGTGTCCATTCATTTGTACGCGCTTGCGTAGGTCTTCCATTTGTCGTACAATGGGGATGAGTTTTTTCAGATGGGCAAGCATAAATTCTTGTCGTCCCGATTCGATTGCTATTTGAAGCATTTCGTACTCTTGCTCCATCGTGAAACCCACATGGTGTCCCATGCTGAAGGTGTCAAAATCAGCGACATTAGGGATGTCCTTATTGATATTCATGATTTCATAGAGTTCCTCAATGGCTTCTATGATCTGCTGGCTTTTTACAATGTCACCATCCTGAGTATTGCTTAGGTAAGTCACTTTGCCACCCGCATACAGTTTATCAGGAGCTTGCTCAAAAAACTCTTCTATTCGAAAGATTCTAATCCCTCTTGTGCGAATGTCCATTTTACCATCCAAATGAGTTTTTTCGATACTTACCAACTCCATCTCTGTACCAAACGACTGCAACTGCTTATCCATAAAAGTAGGTATACCAAAGTGCATGCCTGTTTCACCACATTCTCGGATGAGTTGCCGATAACGCTCCTCAAAGATGTGCAGATTTAGTTTTTCGTTGGGAAATGCTACCAATTGTAGCGGAAACAAGGGCAAGATTTTACTCATTGGTATCGTATTATTACTTCTACAACAAAGGTACGCTTAAATTTTTGTGCATTAGAGTAAACTTGAGGTTTTCATGTCTGTTTTACAAATTTCATACCCTATCTTCGCGGGTCTAAAATAAGCTTGATAATGAAAATAGGATTAGCTGCCGATCACGGCGGATACGCACTAAAGGAACAACTCTCGGAATACATACAAGGTCTTGGCTATGAGGTATATGACTATGGCGCACGCACTTATGATGCTAAAGACGACTATCCTGACTTAGTGATTCCATTGGCGCAAGGCGTGGCAAGGAAAGAGGTAGTAAAAGGTATCGCCGTATGCGGTAGTGGAGTAGGGGCGGCAATTGCTGCTAATAAAATAAAGGATGTGCGGGCATCGGTCATTATGGATACCTATTCAGCGCGACAAGGCGTGGAACATGATGCTATGAATGTGATGTGCCTCGGTGGGCGTATCATAGGCATAGAAGTGGCACAGGAATTAGTAAAAGCTTACCTAGAAGCGGAATATAGCGGAGCGGAGCGGCACAATCGTCGCTTAGGGAAAGTACAAGATTTGGAAGATAAGTGGTAATGATAAACCAGCATGATTTTTTTGAAAATCATGCTGGTTTATCATGCTGTAAATAGACTTTATACTCGTCGTATAATACCGACTTCTTTGCCTGCTTTATTAAAGAGTTTTCCTTTTCTATTGATTAGTACATCAGGTACTTTCGGATTTTCAAAATCAATCATATAAGGATGCTCCTCATCATTGGTAGGTACAAGCGCGCCCCATGTTTCCACTTTTCCATTGCGAATACGAACAAAGGAACTACTAGTAGTGATATAGTATAATTTATCAGGATTTACTTCAAATACTACCTGAAATTGTGCAAAAGCAGGATGTGATATTGGCGTATAATCAGGCTCTGGTTCTTGCTTTGGCACATGCTTTTTAGGCTTTTCTTTGCGTGGCTGCTCTATATCTGTAGTATTTTCTGCTACTTCTTCCTTGCTATTGGCTGGTACATTAGGTTGCTCATATCTTCCTACTTGAGCATCGGCTCTTTTCCAGCCTTTCTCTATAGAGCTTAGGCGTTGTCGTTTAGCAGGATGTGTTGCCGAACCGTATTCACTAGCTAAGGTTCGCATGGCAACTTGAGCTTCTTCTAAGCTTGCGCCCATTTTGCGTAGCACAAAACCCGAAAACTCATCCGCTTGTAACTCCATATCGGGGCGACTACCACCGTCGCGCAGGGTATGTCCATTCAGGTGATGCCCAATTTCATGCGCCATAATACTGATGCCTCCCCAATTGGTATTCGTACTTTCTTTTACGGATTCTATAAATTTAGGATTGTAAAATACATAACGCTCCTGACCATATACTACGGCTGCTGCGTTTGGCACTTTGGCTGCTTGTATCTTAAAATTGGGGGTCAAACCCACTACACTCATAATGTCATTAGCCACTGCTTCTGCCTCTGCATTGGAGCGAAACTGCATGCCTTTGAAGTAAATTAAATCTTCGCCATGCCAGCCACAGCTAAAACCCGATGCTGTATGCGGGTGAAAATGTTCGTGGTCATGCGCATGGTCGGTAGTGTGAGGATGTGGATGTTCGTGCGTGTGTTGTGCTATTGTAAATAAATACGTACAACTTAATAAGGCAACTAGAATGAAATGTCTCATAAAAGAAATTGATTTGATATGAGTAGGTAACGTCGCTTGTACCTATCTCTATTGTTGGGGGGCGAGTTAATTATTTTAAAAATCGTTATCTAAAATTTAATATTTGCCACAGCAACTAAAATTACATACTATACAAATGCACTAAATCGTTACCTAGTCCGTAAAATTCAGTCACAAAAGCATACTTTGAAGAGTATAATTTATGGCATTTTATATGTGAATTAGATGTAAGTAGTTCATATTCAATGGAATATATTGACTTTTATTAACGTCATATTAACAGCACTAGATTTTCATTTAATATGAAAATCTTATATTTTTGTCTCTGAATAAATATTAAGAATAGTACAATAATCAATGTACATTTATTATTGAACTCATAATTTAAGTAAAAATCATCAACGAATGAAAAAATTACTGTCAGTACTAGCAGCTTTGGCATTGGTAGCAACAGTATCTTTTGCACAAGTAGAAGGACAAGCACAACCAGAACCAGTCAAAGAAGTGATGGAAGCACCTATCTCTGGTCCATCAATGAATTTTGATACCGAAGTAATGGATTATGGCACAATTGAGCATGAGTCAGACCCATACCGTTACTTTAAGTTTACGAACACAGGAGATGAGCCATTAGTAATCTCTAATGCTCGTGGTAGCTGTGGTTGTACCGTACCAACGTATCCAACGGATCCAATCATGCCGGGTGAGGATGCTGAAATCAAGGTGCGTTATGCTACTAACCGTGTAGGTAAATTCACAAAGTTTATCACTTTGACAACGAATGAAGCAGAGCCAACACGCAAGCTTCAAATTAAGGGAGAAGTACTTCCTAAAGCAGAGCAAGAAAGTGTGCCAACAGAGAACAATATGTTCAATGGTAACGGTGGATTCTAATTCACAGCTTGCTTTCTTATAAAAAAAACGCCTAAGTGCATCTGCGCTCAGGCGTTTTTTTGTCAACTAAAAATCGCCCACCGAAGCAGGCGATAGATGTCGGTGGGATGTAATGATAACATCTATTCGTTCTACTAGAATTCCAGCTTTTAGTTGCGAATTATTTAAAGCATGTTTGAAAAACGCCTATTCTTTCGTAATTTTGAAAGGTACATGTAGCCCATCCCATTGCATAGCTACCGTATTACCATCAATAATAAAGTCGAGGGTCTCTTTCTTATCTTTAAGTGGCAAAGGTGTCGCATCTACCCGTAATACATCTTTAGCTTCATCATATTCAAATGCCCCCCATTGATCGTAGGCTTCATTAAAAATGATAGTCCATTTATCCTTATCGGGTATCGTAAATAGGGCATACTGCCCTGCTGCCAAATCCTGGCCTTGTATTTTCATATTTTCAGACAGTTCAAAAACCGTTGCTTCATTTGCACCTGTTCGCCACACTTCACCGTAGGGTTCTAATCCTCCCCAAATCGTACGACCCCGTACAGAAGGACTCCCATAGGTGACGGACACACTCGCTTCATCTATCTTTCCAAAGGTACGCTTGCGAGGACTTGGAATATCGCCTTTCATCACTACGGTTTGGTAGTTTTCATTGAGTACTTCTGGTTCAGGCAATGGGCCAGTAAGTACCTCATTTTTGGGTTCGTGTGCATGGGTAGTATCTTCTGCATCAGCATGCTTATCATTAGTGCAGGCAGCACAAAGTAGTAGTGATACGCAAAGTGTCCGTATTAAAAAATTCATCATAATATTAAATTAAGTATGGATTGGTATAATGCAAGAACGCAAATTCAAATGATTCTAGTTATTTTTTTACGATAAAAAAGTAAGAAATCTTACCTTGCTTCCCAAGCTTTTAAAAAGCTCATTCTTTGACAATTTTGGTGGTCAAGCCTAATTTTTGTAAAATGAGTTAGTATGCAGTCGAACTTTTGCAAAAATTAGACTTGATTAATCACCAAAGTTGTCAGAGAACCAAAAAGCTTGATATCCACTACACTAATTTGGGTGTAGAAACGTTTTGGAGTAAAGATTGGTCAACACACACTCTGAATTTATGGTGCAGCTGTACACACTTGTAACATTTTTTTTCTCTGATTTAGGCATCACACTTGCCTCACCTGCCTTTAATCCATCTAGTTTTCTGAAATTAGGTATACCAATTCAAGAAAGTAGATGGAAACGTTCAACAACGTTAAATTTCAACGAATTTTATCATTTAACAGCTTAGGTAATTGAATTAGTTAAAATAGTGATGTATATTCGTACTGTTTTAACTTACTTACCTATGAATATTAGATAGTTATTCATCTACTTTAGTTGATATTAATATCTAATGCTCCTGTCTGCCTTCACTTTACAGTACGTACAGTTCGACCCAGTTTTCAGTCCTTAAGCATTATATGATTCTCTAGTAGATTCAGTTCATTCTGAAGATGAGGTATATTAATAGTGATATTGTAAATGGCGACTTGAAAAGTCACTTACGATGTCCATATCTCATGTCTACAGTTATAAGTTCTCCTATTTCCAGTGCCAATGAAAACTGAACTTATACTCATACTTGATTACTAAAAATTCAATTGATGAGCATTTTTTACTTACATCAACGGGCAATACGCACGTTAGTTTTGAGTAGTTTATTCATTTTATTCGGCTTAGATGTGCAAGCACAGTCGTTCAATATAGATGATCACGATGGTACGATTGTGCGTACTTGTGAGGGGCTATTCTACGATAGTGGAGGAGGGGCTCGAAGTTATCGCTCAGGTGAAAACTATGCAGTAACTTTTTGTCCTGAGCAGGGTACAACAGGAAAACTTGTGCGGCTGTTCTTCTTGGAGGTAGATATTCGCGGAATTGCTTCAGTGGATAAAATCTGTTTTTTTGATGGAAATAGTGTCAACTCTCCATCTTTAGGTTGTATTAATGAAGCCTTAGACCAGGGTGAGAATTACGAAGTTTCTGCTTCTGATGATAGCCCAACAGGTTGCCTGACCGTTACCTTCGTATCAGGATTTTTGCCTACCAGCAGGGACGGGTGGCAAGCGCGTATCGTCTGCATTGATAAATGTCCTAAAATAGAGTCGCGCCTTGTGATGTCCGAGCCAGCCATTGATGCGAATGGTTTCATTAATGTATGCCCTAATCAAGAAATATCATTTTTTGGTGCTGCCGAATTTCCTACGGACTTCGACCGTGCCGATGCTGCGGAATTTTCGTGGTATTTTGGAGATGATAAAAAAGCGGATGTAATAGACGCTCGACATTCCTATGAAGAATCGGGTGGCTATAAAGTGCAGCTTTCCGTAGTAGACCCCATGACGGGCTGCACCAACCTGAACGATATTGATGTACGGGTGCGGGTATCACCAAAGCCAAATTTTGAATTGGCAAGTGAACTGACGCAGCCCGTTTGTGCAGGAGATACCGTAAGCTTAAGTGCGGCGGTGGATGATGGATTGAGTGCCGCTTCTATTTTGGTCAAACCAGATACCTCTGCCTTTTTACCAAGTATTGTCCGTTCTGACTCCTTAGCTTTGCCCGATGGAGAAGGAAATGCGTATGAGTCAACGATTTTCTTTGATAATTTTGCTGCTAATAGCACTTTCCAAGATAGCTCCGACTTGATTAGCGTATGTGTGAATATGGAACACTCTTGGGCACGTGATTTAAAGATTTCCTTACGATGCCCAACGGGAAAAGAAGTTATTTTGCATAATTTCTGGGGGCAAACGGGAAATCGTATTCGCATTGGTACGCCAAACGAAGGCGATAATACAGTACCTGTACCAGGAGTTGGCGCGAATTATTGTTGGACACCTCTGGCTACCAATGGTACTTGGATTGAATATAGTGATGTCAACTCTCCAACAAGTCCACTAAACCTACCTTCGGGTGACTATCTGCCTTATCAAAACTTTAATGAATTTGTAGGCTGTCCATTGAATGGGCAATGGACGATAGAAGTAGAAGACCTTTGGGCGGTAGATAATGGCTATATTTTCAATTGGCAATTGAATTTTGATACCCAACTCTATGCTGAAACAGATCCTTTTTCACCCACCATCACAGCTTTTGAATGGGAAATGCAGGATAATCTAATTTATCATTCGCAGGACTCCATTGCTTCCGTGCCTGTAAATGCGGGAGGCAATGTTTACAATTTCCAAATTACGGATGAATATGGCTGCGTATTTGATACTTTAGCCACCGTACCTATTTTGCCTATAACGCATCCTGATTGTTATAATTGTCTGGATTATGAACGACCATTTACCCTTATTCCTGATACTACTATATGCAATGGAGATGTATTAGAACTTGGAGAAGGTCAAACGGTACTTTACGATACCATACGTTTTGTAAATATGCAAATATATGACGATTTAGGACATGATAATCATCCGCCAACTAATCCTTATGAATCTATTATTGATATCAATAATATGTTTCCTGAAGCCATTGTTGATCCTACTACCGAAATCGCGCAAATATGCCTTACCCTACAAGCATCAGAGGCAGAATTCATTTCTGATTATGATATAGCCCTGCAAGCTCCATCAGGTGAAATGCTACAATTAGTACAATTCCAGCTTTTTGTAGATGTGGGTAATGAATTGCTTCAGACTTGTTTTACGCCCTCTGCTACTACACGGGTAGATAATGGCACACCGCCTTTCACAGGTGAGTTTGCGCCTATGGGAGATTGGGCTGATCTTACGGGTGCTATGAAAAATGGTGCTTGGAAGCTTGTATTAGCCGATAGAGTAATGGGACGACAATTGACTACACTTAAGGATTGGTCAATCACTTTTGTATCTGAAAATAGTATTAGCTATTCTTGGACGGCTTCATCGGAATTGAGTTGCGACGATTGCCCAAGTCCAAGCGTTACACCGCCTGCTTCTGATGCCTTTATCCTTCGTACGCGTGATAATTTTAATTGCAATTATCGAGATACAATTAATGTAGTAAATATCGGCGATTTTGAAGCTCCTGAACTTATCTGTACCGTGCTAGAAGATGATGAATTACTACGTATAGATTGGACACCCCAAGCAGGTATAGACGATTATGAAATAAGTATCAATGGAAGTGATTTTGAAATTCCAAATTTCAACTTCTTCTCCCATAATGTAGCTGGCTTGGATATTAATGAAGAAATCACAGTAGCCGTACGTGCTGCTTTAGAAAATGTACCTGAAAACCTAAATTGCGACATTCCAACTACAGAAACGACTTGTATCTATAACGCTTGTGCATTCAAAGTCAGCTTTACCGACCCACCAAGTGCGGTCAGTTGCCCTGGCGACTCGGACGGCACAGCTAGTGTGGAAGTATCTGAGGGCATCGCACCTTTTGCATTCGTATTAGATGGGGTAGAAATACAAAACTCGAATCTTACGACCGCTTCCTTCGAGGGCTTGGCGGTAGGCGAACATCAATTAGTAGTAGCTGATGGTGACGCTTGCTTTGATACGCTCATGTTTATGATAGAGGAGCCGTTACCAATAGATATTGCCCCTATCGTGACGAATGTAAGTTGCAATGCAGGCGAAGATGCAATGATAGACCTTACTACTACAGGAGGAACAGGGGCATACACCTACGCTTGGAGCGATGCTTCATCAGATAGTTTGCTTACAAATATAACAGCAGACACCTATAGCGTGACGATAACTGATGAAAACAATTGCCAAAGCAGCCTAGAAATAGAAGTGACTGAACCCGATATGCTAGTGATAGACTTAAGTAGCACAACGGCTTCCTGCTTTAATACTACAGATGGTACAGCAACGGCTATCGTTTCAGGCGGTACAGGAGCATATACCTATGCTTGGTCGAATAGTGAAACTAGCGATATTATT
This sequence comes from Saprospiraceae bacterium, assembly GCA_020629845.1. Lineage (GTDB taxonomy): Bacteria > Bacteroidota > Bacteroidia > Chitinophagales > Saprospiraceae > JAAUTG01. The sequence continues at coordinate 16,450 of JAHDCQ010000018.1, forward strand.
ACAGACTTAATACCCGCTACTTATACGCTTAGTGTAACCGACGAAAACAATTGCCTCACCACAGGCGAAATAGAAGTGACTGCACCAGATGCTGTGGTAATAGACAGCATCCAACAAATTGCAGTAGATTGCAATGGTAGTAGTACAGGAACGGCTATCGTACGGATTTCGGGAGGAACAGAACCTTATGTTTATCAATGGTCTGACGACCTAGGACAGACTTCCGAAAGTGCGCAATTCCTAACAGCAGGCATGTATTCGGTGACGGTTACAGATGCAAATAATTGTAGCAATGAGGCAAGCATTGAGGTAACAGAACCAGAAGCGATTACAGTAGCGTTTGATGCTTCTAATGTAAATTGTAATGCAGGCGAAGATGGTACAGCTATGGCAATGCCTTCGGGAGGGATAGAGCCTTACGAATATTTATGGAATGATCCTAAAGCGCAAAGTACGCAAACCGCTGTAGAACTTGGGGCAGGTACATATAGTGTAGTAGTGACAGATGCCAATAATTGTACTTTGGAAAGTGAAGTACTTATTACAGAACCAGAGACAGCACTAGCCGCTACTATCACACAAACATTTACAAGTTGCTACGGTGAAGCTAATAGCCAATCAACGGTAGAGGCAAGTGGTGGTACAGGTGAGTATACCTATCTATGGAGCGATGGGCAGATAAAAGATACGGCTACCAACTTAGATACACTTAGCTATGAAGTGACGATTACTGACGAAAATGGCTGTGCGTTTACATCTTCAATCGTTATTGATGATTTTGAGCCTTTTGATATAAATATCAATGCTTCCACGCCTTCTTGTAGTGGCGATTCAGATGGTGCATTAGGTGCGACAGTTATAGTAGGTGGCACAGGCGATGATTATGAATATGCTTGGGATACCGAACCTGCTCAGTCGGGTTTTTTCATAGAAGGTATTGCAGGTGGGAGAACGTATACGCTAACTGTTACAGATAGTCAAGGCTGCGAAGGCATTGAAAGCTTCCCATTACCCGACCCGAATCCTGTAACGCTAGAATTGGCAAGCAGCGATGTGCTTTGCACCGATGGTAGCACAGGCGCAGTTTCCGTAGTCAATGTGACGGGGGGGAATCCATTCGAGGGCTATAGCATTCAATGGGGTGAAAACGCGGCTAGTTCCACACAAGATTCCGTGACTAATTTGCCAATTGGTACATATAGCGTAACAGCTACCGATGTGGCAGGTTGTTTTGGTGTAGCCGAAATTACGATTGCACAGCCAAATAGTTTGGCTACCAGCTTCGATGTCATCAATAATGGCTGTAATAATGCGGTAGCAGGCGAAATCACAGCAGTGGTGAGTGGTGGAGTAGGGGACTATGATCTAAACTGGTCTACAGGAAGCAATGAGAATACCATAACAGGGCTTTCTTCTGGTACGTACACACTTACTATTACGGACGCGAATGGCTGCGAATTGGTAAGTACAGCTATGGTAGAGCAACCAAGCTTCATTGATGCGCAAGCCACCATTGCTAGTTCAATACAATGTGCTGGAAATAATGATGGGCGTATTGCACTCGCCCCAATAGGAGGTACACCACCTTATGAATATAGCTTAGATGGGGAAGATTATTCCAGCAGTAGTCAATTCATTGGTTTAGGAGCAGGCTTCTATGACATCTTTATTCGAGATGCGAATGGCTGTGTACAAAACACGACCGTGGAATTGCAAGACCCACCACCTTTCTCTGTCTTTATTTCACCACGTGAGGATGTGGTCGAAATTGCTACAGGAGATAGCCTTCGTATCTTCGTAAATTCTATCAATGCAACAGGTATCGTAGATTGGGAGTGGACACCTTCCTTTGGCGAAGGAAGTATTAGTTGTACCACTTGCAGCGACCCTGTCATTCGTCCTGAAACAACGATTTATTACGAACTCTACGGCATAGACGAAAACGGCTGCGAAGCCACCGACCAGATACAGATTCGAGTACGTCGTGATGAGCGCGTATTACTTGTACCAACAGGCTTTTCACCTAATGATGATGGAGAAAATGATGTGTTATTAGTGCATTCTAAAGAAACTGCCCTAGTGCGCTATTTCCGTCTCTATGACCGTTGGGGAGAACTGCTCTATGAAATGACCGATTTTCCAGCAAATGATGATACTATTGGCTGGGACGGCATGTTCCGCAACAAAGAAATGCCCACAGGCTCTTACATCTGGACAGCCGAAGTCGAATACGCTGATGGCATGATAGAAGTCTTTAGAGGCAGTACCACTTTAATTCGATAATTAGAGTCTTTAGTTGTTAGTCTTTAGTCTTTGGAATAGAATTTCTAAAGACCAAAGACTAATAACCAAAGACCGAAATATAAAATATGAAAACTTACTACATCTTACTTACATTTCTTTTTTGTTACTCCATTGCCCAAGCACAAGACCCCTATTTTTCGCAATACAATGCCGCCTCGCAGCAAACCAATCCTGTGATGACGGGCTTATTTGAAGGCGATTTTCGAGCGAATATCAACTACCGCGAGCAATGGGGAAGTGTAACCGAAACACGTCCATATCGCACAATGGCGGCAGGTTTTGACGTGAAAAAAAATATCCTAAAACGCGACTATTTAGGCATAGGTGTCACCGCTATGCGCGATGAGGCACAAGCTGCAAATTTGACTCAAAATCGCGCACATGTATCCGTAGCCTATGCCAAGCATGTAGGCGGAAGTAGCCGTCGTAGAACGGATCAATATCTTATCGCGGCAGGACAATTTGGCTTGGGACAAAATATGCTATCTGCTCAAAACCTTTGGTTTTCTAACCAATATGATGCGACTGCTGGCGTAGTAAATTTTGCTGCCGATTCGGGCGAGATGATGATTAACAATAACTCACCGCTTTACATGGATGCCAATGCAGGCTTGATGTGGTATGGTTTATTCGGAGAAGCGCGAAGTCTCTACTTTGGCGCATCGGCACATCATTTAAATACGCCAAATATTAGCTTTTTTGAAGGCACACGCGCTACACTAGACCGTCGCTACTCTGTACAAGCAGGCGGGGAATTGCCGATTTCTAAAAATTTAAGTCTGCTGCCTAGTATCGTAGGTATGCTACAAGGCTCTGCTATGCAAATTATTGGTGGTGGTAGTTTCCGCTACAATAGCCGCGACCTGAAAGAAATCGCACTGCGCATGGGCGCGTGGGGACACCTCAGCAATAAGCTAGAAAGTGGTATGCTGATGAATGCTGTCATCCTCGGTGCAGCTATTGAGATGGAGCAATTGCAAATCGGCTTAAGCTACGACTTAACGACTTCTCAACTCTCGCAACTCAATAATGGGCGCGGGGCGTTTGAGTTGGCAATAACGTATATTAAACCTACGAAAGGTCGCCGTAAGAAGGTGAATTGTCCGAAATTCTAATAGTAACTGCCAAGTGCTACTTGACGCATGTCCTATCTAGCAAAATGCGTCTTTAGTCAAGTATCACTTGGCAGTTACAATCTCCTTGTTCCTTTCTCCAAAACCAACGTTATGCCCTAAAGCACGATTATGAAAATCCGCTATCCGCTTATTATTCTCTTTCTGTTTGGATTATTTACTTGTACAAAAGGCGACGATGTACCTCAATATATTGACATAGATGCCCAAGACCTTATTATCGGCAGAGTACTTGGATTGTATTTGATAGACAATCAACTCATCTTTCAAGATGTTTTGGGCAATGCGTATTGGATAGATACCTTACAAAAACGTTTGCAATTGGTTTGTGTAGACTCCGTACCAAAATTTTATAGGGATGTAGGCTTAGAAGATGAAGACTATAAGATTTCTTCCTGCTGCCGAGGTGAATGGGGAGGTAGCGTTTTTTTTGAGGATAAACAAACAGGTGAGGTCTATTCTACTAAAATTACCTGCTTGGTGAATGTGGATACGTTTAATCAGACTTACTATCTTTTTGATTATTTGGGACATGGTAGGGGAAGCTCTAGCATAACCAAGATTGAGAAAGTAAATGCACTGCCACAGCCTGATAATTTTGATACTAGATTTCCTTGTATTTGGTATCATACACTTTTTGATACAGAAGCCTATTTTAAATATAGAGATTCTGTAAAGCAATTCTTTCTAGGAGATACCTTGATTAACAAACATCTTATAAATGCTTATTTCCCTAGTCTTTCTCAGATTGAAATTGTGCATGGGTTTCGAAATAGTCGAGAATTAAAGTTTCTCTATGTAGATGCGAAAAATTTAAACTGGGGAACGCTTCAAAATGGCAAATTAAAACAACTACAAGTACTTACAGATACGACTTATCAAGGAGAATATATTAATACTTATAAAATAGAAAATGATAAAAGTCTTTTTGTGTTATCACAATATAATTCATACTACCATAATGTACTACCGAAATTCAACGCAAATACCTTTCTCATTCAAATTGATAAAACCTCATTACAATCCAAAACCTATCGCATCAATTTTGGAGATGAAAACGCTGAAAAACCTCAAACAATAACCAAGTAAGCCTGTCATTTTGTCATAAAAAAGCATATCTTTGCGCCACTTTAGGTAAAACGAAGTATTCAAAATTCGTCATTCACAATTCAAAATTGAGATGTACAACGACAATCCGACCTTAGAGGGCGTTACAAAAGAGATTATCAAAGAACGACAGGGCGAGGTCTTTTTTAAAGAAGCGGAAGGCGCGAAACGGTTTTATATTGAGAGCTATGGTTGTCAGATGAACTTTAGCGATAGCGAAATTGTGGCTTCCATCCTGTCAGAAGCGGGCTATGCGCCGACGCGTAATATGGAAGAATCGGATTTGATTCTGATAAATACTTGTTCCATTCGAGAGAAGGCGGAGGACACCGTGCGTCGTCGTTTGCGGGTGTTTGATAAGGTGAAGGACAATCGCCCTGGTACACTCGTTGGAGTGCTAGGCTGCATGGCAGAACGCCTAAAAAAGAAATTCCTAGAGCAAGAGAAACTCGTAGATTTAGTGGTTGGCCCAGATGCTTATCGAGACTTACCGAATCTAGTAGGGGAGGCAGAAGAAGGCGAAAAAGGCGTAAATGTCCTACTGAGTCGAGAAGAGACTTATGCGGATATTAGTCCTTTGCGTTTGGGGTCGAATGGCATTACGGCTTTCATTTCCATTATGCGCGGTTGTGATAATATGTGTTCGTTTTGCGTGGTGCCGTTCACGCGTGGGCGCGAGCGTAGTCGAAATGCCTTTAGTGTGGTAGCGGAAGCGACGGATTTATACAATAAAGGCTATCGGGAAGTGACGCTTTTGGGGCAGAATGTGGACTCCTATAAGTGGCAACACCCTGAAACGGAGGAGACGGTGACTTTTGCGAACTTGCTAGAAATGGTCGCCAAAGTACATCCTGATTTGCGGGTGCGCTTCTCGACTTCGCATCCGAAAGACATCACCGATGATGTGCTGTATACGATGCGTGATTATGAGAATATTTGCAACTATATTCATTTACCTGTACAGTCAGGCAATAGTCGTGTGTTGAAGCTCATGAACCGCACCTACGACCGCGAATGGTATATGAATAAGGTGCGCCGCATCTATGAAATTATTCCTGATTGCGCGATTTCTTCGGATATGATTGCAGGTTTCTGTACGGAAACGGAGGAGGAACATCAAGAGACGCTGAGCATGATGGAGTTTGCGAAATATAGCATGGCGTATATGTTCTTCTACTCGGAACGTCCTGGTACATTGGCAGCGCGAAAGTATGAGGATGATATTCCGCTAGAGGTGAAAAAGCGACGTTTGCAAGAGATTATTCGTCTGCAAAATCAGATTTCCTATCAGCATAGTCAGGCGGATATTGGGAAGACGTTTAAAGTATTGATTGAAGGCGATTCTAAGCGTTCGGCGGATGATTTCAAGGGGCGAAATTCGCAAAATAAGATGGTTATTTTCCCGAAGAAAGGCGATTTCAAAGCTGGAGATTATGTGCATGTGCGTGTGACGGATGCAACGAGCGCGACTTTGAAGGGGGAATTGGTTTAACTTTAACCACACAAGAAAAAATACTATGTCCACAAATGTTCAAGCTATAATCAATGAGATAAATACTCTTCAATTGCAGGAGCTAGAAATAGTTAGACAGGAGGTGAATCAGAAAATTAAACGTTTGATGCGTGTAGAGGCGATTTTGTCAGAAGTTATGGGAATTGGCAAAGGTATTTGGACACAGGACGCTCAAGAATATGTAAATGATTTGAGAGAAGATAGAATATTTTAAAAAACTACTCCATGAAAATCTTTATTGATACAGCACCCTTTATTTATTTAATTGAAAATCATCCTGTATTTGGAGAACTAGCCAAAGAGGTATTAAATACGGCATTTTTAAATGATGATGAGCTAATTACTAGTGTAGTGACTTTGGCAGAATTTGGTGTAAAACCTGAAAGAGAAAATCGCCAAGATGTTATAGAGAAATTTGAAAAAATGCTCTTTGATTTAAGTATATCTGTAATTGACATAGATAAAGGAACTGCTAAAACAGCTTACCAACTTCGCGCTAGATATAAAGGATTAAAAGGAATGGATGCTTTTCAGCTTGCAGTAGCACTCAATGAAAATTGTGATAAATTTGTTACTCATGACAAGAAGTTGAAAATCATTACTGAAATTGAAGTGGTAGCTTTAGACGATTAAAATGAACTTACAATCCATAAAACAACGCTTTGGAATTATTGGTCGCTCGGAGGCTTTGGATAGAGCTTTAGATACGGCGGTGCGCGTGGCAAGTACGGATTTATCGGTACTTATCACAGGCGAGAGTGGCGTGGGAAAAGAAGTATTTTCCAAAATCATTCATAGTCTTAGTCCTCGAAAGCATAATAAATTCATCGCGGTAAACTGTGGAGCAATCCCGGCTGGAACGATAAATTCGGAGTTGTTTGGGCATGAGAAAGGCGCGTTCACAGGCGCGACGAGTGACCGCAAAGGTTACTTTGAAACAGTGGATGGTGGAACGATTTTCTTAGATGAAATCGGGGAAATGCCACTCGATACACAAGCTTATTTACTGCGTGTGTTGGAGTCAGGAGAGTTTATAAAAGTAGGTTCATCGAAGGCATTGCGAACAGATGTACGCGTAGTAGCAGCCACAAATGTAAATTTGACCGAAAAAATCAAAAAAGGAAAGTTCCGCGAAGACCTCTATTATCGCCTACGACGTGTGCCGATAGAAGTGCCTGCGTTGCGCGAACGTAAGGAGGACATTTATATGCTTTTCCGAAAATTTGCAGTAGATTTTGCGGAAAAATACCATACATCGCCCATTCAATTGGATGAAAAATCGCGTTTACTCCTTGAAAATTATCGTTGGCCAGGCAACATTCGTGAATTGCGAAATATTGCGGAGCAAATCTCCGTACTTTCGGAAGATAGAGTCGTAACTGCCGAGGATTTAATCGAGTATATCCCGAATATTCTAAACCGAAATTTACCCACTTTACACCATAGCGAGCAAGAGTCTTCTGATAATGGCATGCAAGAGCGTGAAATCCTCTACAAGCTGCTTTTCGATATGAAAAAGGATATGAATGACCTGAAAGGCTTGCTTTTCGAAGTCATCAATCGCAATGATTTGAGTGTGCCTGATGTGCGCCAATTCAATCAATTGCAAGTGCAAGCAGTTGAAACTTATAAGCCAAGTCCAAGTTTTCATAGCGAGCGTCCTACCTTTACGCCTACGCCTAATCATGACGACGACTATTATGAAACAGATTCAGGCGTTGATATTATTCTTAATGGAGAACATGATGAATATGATAATGCAGAGGTATTGGAAGAAAATCTTTCGCTAGAAGAAAATGAAAAAAATCTGATTCGCCGTGCGTTAGAAAAGCACAATGGTCGTCGTAAAGATGCAGCAGGAGATTTAGGGATTTCAGAGCGGACATTGTATCGGAAGATTAAGGAGTATGATCTTTAGGGAGCAGGTAAAAAATAACCTACCCATTTGTCTTGTTCTTTTTACCAATTGCATCGTTGCTCATCAGTTACAGAACCAGCTATGCGCCTTCTTCGCGCCTTGCCATTGGAAAAAATAACGAATCCAAATTATGGGTAGGTTATTTTTTGCCTGCTCCCTTAACAACTTTTTAATTGGGGCGAATTCGACTTAATTAGAAATAAATCGGGTGTAAACAGTTTCAGTCTTTCGGTTAAACAATGGATTACACGTACTAACGCATTAGGAATACGTGCAAAGCCAGGGCGTTATGGAGGAACTTATGCACATAAAGACATTGCAGTACATTTTTCAACTTGGTTTAGTCCTGCTACTTACCTATACCTTGTCAAAGAATTTCAGAGATTGAAGGAGGAGGAGAGTCAGCTTAAAAAGCTGCGTTGGCATATTAGCAAAATTACAGATAATATAGATGAAGTGCGTAATCTACTAGATACTATTCCAGAACAAGAGCCTAATCGAAATCGCTTGAATCCTTCAAAAGATATTTAAATTAATTAGGCTTCCAATCCCAAAGCCCCTCTTAATTTTTCCCTAAAACCCCAATAAATCCTTATCTTAGCCACGTTTTAACCCTGTCACATTTTTTCACTAGCTAAATAGACTACACTACCTAATGAGAAAGATTGCTATCCTAGCCATGTTGCTTTGGGCGAGTACACAAGCCTTAGCGCAGCAAACAGAAGTAGAACTGGATTTCCAACATTTACTAACGCAAAAAGCAGAAACGGAGCATAATCATGCGCATCCACATCATTATTTTTCTGGTACAAGTTTGGTAGAATTAAAAGAAATAGGGGAACGCGCAGTAGATGTGTATCTGGAACTGACAGATGAATCCCTACGCGAATTGGATGAACATGCCCAAGAAGAATACGTAGTGGTGATGCACTATATGTTGGAAAGTTTAGGCAAGCAAGTGCGAAATATTTTTGTACGAAGCAGTCGCAGCGATTTTCGCCCTGTTTCGGATTATATTTTTGAAGAAGATACACCAATTGCCGAATATTACACTCCTGAAAATAAAGACCCATTTCCCCAAATAGAAGGAAATATAAGCGAGTACGCCTTTCAGAAAAATAATCCACAAATAGGGCAAGCACGACCTTCGGGTGCATTATCTGGAAAAACAGTATGGCTGAGTCCTGGGCACGGTTGGATTTATTACACCTCACTAGGGCGATATGCCACGCAGCGTGGCAACAATAACGATATGGTAGAGGATTTCGGTACAATAGAAGCAGTAGGTTACTATCTGCTAAAATACCTCTGGAATGCAGGCGCAAATGTCTGGATGGTACGCGAACGCGACTTCAACACCAACGAAGTCATTGTAGATAATGATAGTGCAGCATCAGGCTATTCCGAAACGGGCTCTTGGAGTACGAGTGGTTCATCAGGCTACGGTGGTGGCACCTATCGTTTCGCCAATACTACCGCTACTGAAACTGCAACAGCAATTTACGAACCTAATATTCCGAAAGAAGGCTGGTATTGGGTATCCGTTTATTTCCGCGAAGGCGGCAATCGCCCGGTAGATACGCGCTATAGAGTACAACATGCGGGCGGTGAAACTGTCGTAAGCATTAGTCAAGAAGTACATGGGCAAACTTGGGTGTATTTGGGGCAATTCTATTTCGATGCAGGCACGAATGGGCGCGTGATTTTGACCAATGAATCCTCGGATGTGGGACAGGCACTCATTTCCGATGCCGTTCGTTTTGGCGGTGGTACAGGAACAATAGAAGACTGCGACGTATCAGGCGTAGGTACGAGTGGCGAACCGCGTTTCGAGGAAGGCGCGCAACTGTTTGCACGTTATATGGGCTATCCTACTTGCGATGGCGACGTAAGTATTCGCCCGAAATATGCGGAGTGGGAACTCGCAAAAGGTTCAGCAGCCGAGCAGAACAATCTAGCGACAGGCGATATTAATTCCGTCTATGTTTCTTGGCACACCAATGCAGGAGGTGGTACAGGCACGTCCTCTTTTATCTACGATCCTGCGAGTTTTATCAATGACCCTAATCCTAATCCAACGGGCTGTAGTGGTGCACCTGGTGGTACAGCAAGTGGGCGTTTGCGCAATTTTATTCACAATGAAGTCATTTCCGATGTGCGTGCTGAATATGACCCTACTTGGACGGATAGAGGGTTAAAATGTGCCAATTTTGGAGAATTACGAAACCTCTCTACTATGCCTGGAGCACTCTTCGAGATGGGATTTCATGATAATGCGGATGATGCAGAAGCCATCACGACCCCCGATTATCGAAAAATAGTAGCACGTGCCGTATATCAAGGCATTGTGCAGTTCTATAACTACTACGACAATAATATTACCACTACTTATCTACCCGAACCGCCTACGCATGCCTATGCGCGTAATTCAGGCGCAGGACAAGTGACGCTTACTTGGCAAGCACCTCCTACAGGCACTGCTGGGGGAGCTGCTGCTACTGGCTATAAAGTTTATATGAGTACGCACGGTAAAGGCTTTGCGGATGGCGATGCCGTAACGGGTACTTCTTATACGGTTTCAGGCTTGCAGCCGTCTACTACCTATTATTTCCGAGTAGCGGCTACTAATGTTGGCGGCGAATCGTTCCCGACTTCGGTAGTGGCAGTTCGTACGCCTCCTGCTGGCGAAACGGCTACACCTTTTCTTATCGTAGATGGCTTCGACCGACTACAACGCTCACAGATGGTGTATACTTACGATAGTGCGCCACTTGGCAATCTTTACCGAGGTTTCTTAGAGGTGATGAATAGCTACACCTACATGGTGGAACATGCACGTGCGATGGAAGCTTGCTGCGACCAAGCCTTCGATGGTGCAAGCAATGAAGCTGTGATTTCGGGGGCGGTGACACTTGGGAATTATGAACTCATAGATTGGATTTGTGGGGAAGAATCTACTGCGGATAATACGCTAAATGTGACAGAACGTACGTTAGTACAAAATTTCTTAGATGGCGGTGGCAACCTCATCATTTCAGGCGCGGAAATTGGCTGGGATATTGGACGTTCTGGTTCAGGAAATGCGGCAGTGAGTTTCTATAATAATTACTTGAAAGCGACTTATGCAGGCGATGATGGGGCTACTTATAATTTTGCAGGAAGTGGAATTTATGCAGGTATTAGTAGTAGTTTCGATAATGGCACAAGCTGTATTTATGATGTCAATTTCCCTGACCGACTTTCTCCTACGGCTGGCGCGACGGCAGTATTGACTTATTCAGGAGGTACAGGCGACGGTGCGGCAGTTGCTTACAAAGGTTCTGATTTTGGAGTCGTGAATTTTGGTTTTCCAATCGAGACAGTTACTGATGCCGCAGTACGGGAAGAACTGCTTTGTAATGCGATAGAGTTTTTGGTGTTAGATGATGCAACAGTAGATTGTGATGCAACGATTATTCGTGCAAAAGCCTTTCTACAAGGGCCTTATGTAGGTGCAAATATGGCAACGGCTCTAGAAACGAATGGTATCATTCCACTCACGCAACCTTACACTACTGCACCTTTCAATTATGCAGGCACGGAGAGCGTGACCAGTATTCCAGCAAATGTGGTAGATTGGGTATTGCTGCAAGTCCGCGACCCTGCGGATAATACCAATGTTCTTGCAGAACGCGCCTGTTTCCTTCGCAATGATGGCGAACTCTTGGATTTGGATGGTTCGGTAGGCGTACGTTTTCCGAATTTATCCGTTACTTCAGGTTTTGTTTCTGTGAAACATCGCAACCATCTAGGCGTGATGACAAATTCGACTGTTAGTTTCTAAGGTAGAATGCTAGAATGATGCAATGCTACAATGAAAACAGGACGACAAAAGACTCTATCATTGTAGCATTGCCTCATTACATCATTGTAGCATTGCATCATTCCACCATTGTCCTTACCTTCGCAGCATGGAACTTCAGCTTTCAGGTATAGGCAAACGATATAGACGCGAGTGGGTGTTTAAAGGTATTGATTATCAATTTCAACAAGCCAAGCAGTATGCTATTTTAGGTCCAAATGGCGCAGGCAAATCTACTCTGATGCGTATTCTATCAGGCCATCTTACGCCTTCTAAAGGAAAACTCACTTTACGAAACCATACTTCGCAAAAAATAGATGCCGAACATCATTATCAATACATTAGCTATGCTGCTCCTTATATTGACTTAATAGAAGAATTTACGCTACAAGAGATACTGCAATTTCATCAGCGTTTTAAACCCTTTATTAATGACTACAAATCCACTGATTTAATAGAACTATTACAATTTAAAAATGCTAGACATAAGGAGATCCGCTATTTTTCATCGGGTATGAAACAGCGTTTAAAACTCATCTTGGCTTTGTGTGTGGATGCGCCCATTGTATTGCTTGATGAGCCTACCTCCAATCTTGATGAGCAAGGAATTACTTGGTATCGCTCTTTGATAGAACAATATGTCGGGGAGCGTTTACTCATAATTGCATCAAACACATTACACGATTATGATTTTTGTGATTTTGAATTAGAAATCTTAAATTATAAATAAAGTAGATGTGAATTTATTTTTTTAAAACTATTAGGTACTTAATAGTTTTTTCTTGTTAAATTTTTAAAAAAATAAATTAAAAGCCATACAGCTTAGGTATTATTTTGTAAGTTTGTTGTATATTGTGACAGAGATTAACCACAAAAGCTTAAAAATTTAGCTTTTCATATACATGCCTTTTTGTTCTTGTTAAGAATGACTGATCAACGATCAGTCATTTCTTTTTTGTGCAATTACAAAAAGAAAACGCCTTAGTGTCATCATAACACTAAGGCGTTTTAAGAATAGCTATAACAGCTATTTTATATGAAAATTACTTTGTAATAATCAATTTCTCTGCACGCGAACCTTCAGGCGTAGTGATAGATAGAATATATGTACCTGCTACTAAGTCCTGAACATTCAACTGATAGTTGTAGCTCGTTACTTTGTTCAGCTCTATTGACTGCATTAATCTACCTTCAATATTCAATAAACGAATACGAACATTATCAGACTGCTCTTCTAAGTTAAATTCAACATTTACAAAATCCGTTGCTGGATTAGGCGTAACGCTCAATTTCGCTGATTCTAGCACTTCATTTGTGCTTACATCTACTGGTGCATAGCCATCCATCTGAAGACGTGTTACCAATGCAAGACCCGTCCAACCAGAGTATAGTGCGTCTAAGAATAGAGGTGTAGTCAAACCCTGGTTAGCAATGATAGATGGATAGTTTGGTGCTGATGTACCTAAGAATTGTGGTGCAACTCCTGTACCAGCAATCAAACCACTATACTGAATAGTAGTATAGTAAGGCATATTAGCTTCTAAATTTACCATCGGGCTTCCATCAAGAGCTAATAAAGGAACATCCAATAATTGGTCAGCACCTTCTGTACCCTGAATAGTGTACTCTCCAATTGCAACAGGAATCAGGTCATCAAATGTATTCGTTAAATCTACAATACCATCGCCATCAGCATCACCTTGATAAACTACTACACTTACCAAATCAGAAGCCGCATCACCTGTGTAAAGTGCTTCTGCATTAGCTAAACCAAAGGTTGCATAAGTAGCCGCACCACCATCAGCACCCATATAAGATAGCGAACCTGAATTGTACGTAAGGTTGTAAGAGTTAATGAAGGCATCATCGCTAGGTCCTACACCTCCAAGAATGTTACCATTATCAGGAGCGAAGGTATGTTCAGTAATTGCAAATGGCTGAGATAATACATCGTCAGACATATTAGAAGTGAATTCTACATTGTATGTACCTACCTCTCCAGAAGGCGTATAAGCCTCAAAGAAAAGCGTCGTATCTGAAGATGGAGCTAATAAAGCACTTGCCATGATTTCTACTACATTGCCACTTGGTTCTGTAATAGTAGCGGTTGCCATTGCTTCTACTTCTTCTTCGCCTGCATTTGCCAAATTTACACTCATTGCATCCAATGGAATGATTTGACTCTGTGGCGTGTGATAAGAGTAAGCAGAAACAGGCTCTAGGAAAGTAGCAATCTCTGCATTGATTTCAACACTAACCGTTTCGCCAGCTGCAATTGCGTCCGCTAGAATAGCACAATCTTCAAAAGAAAGAGAAACTACAGGAATGGTATCCAAACCAGCGAAATCACCACCTGCACCCATGTTGATGGTGCCATCGCCAGGGGTATTGTTGCAGATAACTGCACCAATAGCACCTGCATTTTGTGCTTGATATACCTTATCGCTAAAGAAACAAGCCCCTCTACGAATAAGTGCGATATTGCCTGCTAATTCATCTGGATTTGCTACTGGGCCGAATGGACACATCAAAGAATCTTGAGCCACTTGCGTAGAGTCTGTATAAGCATAACCCCAAACCAAATCGGCAGTAAAGTTGTCACCATTTGCAAATTGGAAGCCAAAATCAGTACCTCCTAGTCCAATTTCATAGCCTCTAGCTATATTGTCAGGTGATGTTACGCTGAATGTTACCTCCAGTGTCTGTGCGTGCATTAGAGACACAGAAAATAAAAAGGCAAACAACGTAAGAGTAAAACCTTTTTTCATACTAAAAGTCTTAAAGTTTGATGAAACAAATGAGAATAATGTTCTAAACTAAGTAATGAACTATTTTTGAAAAACGCAGTTCATTACTAGTATCAAGATAGAAAAAATGAGCAAATTTTCCTTGTCTTAACACATAATTAGCTCAAAGTTAATGAAAAACTTGCAATGTCTTTGCTTAAGCTGCTTTGCTTTTATCGTTTATAAGAATACTTAATGTTTATTTTAATGTTTAATTCCATTGTGTATTAGTGTTTTAACCATCCTATTGTCGTGCTTGAGCAATCTATTAAAATTACCTAAACGTGATACTCCATCTTAGTGTGCTGCTTGGTTTTGTTGCAAAATTTAAAAAAGTAAGACTTCTTTTCAGCTTTAGAAAAGAATGAATGCTTTGCAAAGACGAATAATGTTATCTTGCGGCGATTTTTGGATGAGTACTTAGAAGCTGTTTTAAAACCTCTACTTGTTTTTCTGCGTACCTCTTTTTGCGTCTATTTTCCGATTTTTTTCACTCCGTAGAAGTATGCAGTTCAAAAAATCAAAAAATAGACAAAAAAATAGCGGGCAGAAATTCCAACTATAGGTTTTAAAACAGCTTCTTATATTTTAGTTTTTGGACATGAAGAATATCTTAATTATAGGTGCGGGGCGTTCTTCTTCTGCACTCATAAAGTATGTATTAAATAAAGCTACACAGCAAGGCTGGAATGTAGTAGTCGCAGATTCCAATCTGGAGTTGGCAGAAGGAAAAGTAAAAAACCACCCAAATGGACGAGCTACTTGGCTGGATGTATCTAAAGTCAATGATCGTCGAGACTTGATTTCAAGAGCTGATATTGTGGTTTCGCTATTGCCTGCTCACCTCCACCTAGAGGTTGGTCACGACTGTATTAAGCTCAATAAGCACCTCATTACGGCATCTTATGTGTCGAAAGAAATGTATCGTTTGGGAGATGAGGCGCGTGATAGAGAACTGATTTTCATGGGCGAAATGGGTTTAGACCCAGGCATTGATCATATGTCTGCCATGAAAACGATTAATGACCTTAAGGCAAAAGGTGCAAAGCTACAAGCCTTTCGTTCCTACACAGGCGGATTGATTGCCCCTGAAAGCGACACCAATCCCTGGCATTATAAATTTACTTGGAACCCTCGCAATGTGGTGCTGGCTGGACAAGGAACGGCGCAGTATCTAGAAAATGGCAAGCTAAAATATACGCCTTACAATCGTCTTTTTAAAGAAGCCCGCTCAATTGATGTCATTGGCATGGGAGAATATGAAGCTTATGCGAATCGGGATTCCTTGCTTTACAAAGATATTTATGGCTTGGAAGGAATTCCGAATATCTTGCGTGGTACTATTCGGCACAAAGGGTTTTGTGAAGCTTGGGACGCGCTCATTACTATTGGACTCACGGATGGCGATTTTCCTATCCTTCATGCCGATAAAATCAGCTATCATGAATTGATGGATGCCTATTCTGATAAAGAATTGGGCAACTCTGTAAAGGAACGCATTGCGAATCTCATTGGGCAAGAAATCAATTCAGATGTCATACAAAAGCTGGAATGGTTGGGGCTGTTTCGCAAGAAGCGTATAGGCTTACCCAATGCTACGCCTGCCCTCATTCTGGAGCATTTATTACTCAATAAGTGGAAACTAGAAGAAGGCGATAAGGACATGATTATCATGCAACATGAGTTTGAGTATGAACTGGAAGGGAAATACAAACAACTTACTTCTACGCTAGTAATGAAGGGCGAAGATTCAGTACATACGGCTATGGCGAAATTGGTGGGTTTGCCCATTGGTATCTTTGTTAATCTAGTGACACAGGGCAGAATTACGTCCAAAGGCGTACAAATTCCTGTAATGGCAGAGGTATACGAGCCTGTACTAGAGGAGCTTAAAGAATATGGCGTAGAATTTATAGAAAAAGAAGAAACGCTTTCATAAAGATATTTGTAGAATGTAGAAGGAATAGTTCCTTCTATATTCGTAACTATTTTAGTAGAGGGTAGAAAGTATAGGGTAGAGGGATATACATGTACATTTTTTTCTAAAAAAAGGATGTTTTTCAAGAAAATTCCTCCATAGAAACCCCTCTACTCTCTACCAAATACCCTCTACTAAATAATTACCTATATTCTACATTTTGCATTTTTCGGTTCTACATTTTATACATGCAATTTACCCTAACAACGGTTAAGGCCTTCCAAATTTTTCATGTATTGCGACAAGTAAGCATTATTGTCGTCAATATTTTTTTAGCCAAAAGTGTATTGGGGGCAGAGGCGATTGGCGGCTATGAAAAATTGGTTTTCCTAGCCTTTATGGTCAGTTATTTTTGGGTCAATGGACTTTCGCAAGGGCTACTCGCTACTTATCCTAAGCTTTCAGCTACCGAACAACCCAAGCTCCTTTTTCAAGTTTATCTGTTTTTTGTAGCTGCAAGTTTGCTTATTTTTATCTTTCTCAACCTCACAGAATCTTGGATTGCTGGCTATTTGCTTGGACAGCAAGATTTGCCCTATTATGGATTTTTTACCTTCTACCTACTTTTTAATTTTCCGACCTACCTCGTTGAAAACATTCATCTGCTAAAAGAAGAATCGAAATCCATTGTTGCATTTGGAGGCTTTAGTTTTGGTTTGCACCTATTGGCTGTGCTGGTACCTATTTATTTAGGCTACGATTTCAAATGGAGTTTCATTTGCCTTATCCTCATGGCGATATTGAAGCATATTTGGTTGCTTTTACTTATTAGTAGAGTAGGGGAGCGTGGAACGAATTTTCAGCAACTGAGGCATTTATTTATCGTTGCTTACCCTTTAGTATTGTATGCCTTACTTGGAGGCTTTGCACAGGTGTTTGATAGTTGGCTAGTAGGTTGGTATTATGAAAATGATGCCAGTCAATTTGCTATTTTTCGCTATGGTGCGCGAGAATTGCCCTTAGCCTTAGCGGTTGCTTCTGCATTCAGTAACGCTATGCTGCCAAGAGTGGCTGCTGATATTTCGAAGGCATTGCCAGCAATTAAACAAAAATCACGGATTCTATTACATCTGCTTTTTCCTTTAGCTATTGTTTTAGCCCTTGCCAGCAAATGGCTTTATCCACTCGTATTTAGTGCCGAATTTGAAAGCAGCTACTTAATTTTTAATGTTTTTCTATTGGTGCTTATCAGCCGTTTAGTGTTTCCGCATACCATTCTAATGGCTTTAGAGGAAAATCAATTCATTTTCCGCGTCTCTGTTATAGAACTTTGTCTTAATATTATTTCAAGTATATTCTTGTTGCGCTATTTTGGTTTAGCAGGTATTGCTATGGGAACTGTAATCGCCTATTCTTTTGAAAAAATAGCCTACATAATTTTTTTAAATCGTAAATATCGTATCAATTTGCAGCAATATACTGATATTCAATGGCTTAGTTTTTATTCTATCGTGCTAATTGCTGTTTTTTTCTTGTTTACGGAATTTTAATGTAAAAAAGTGTGTTTAAAATTTGACTGATTAAAATCAAGTTCCTAAATTTGCACTCCCATTACAAAATAGTGGGTATTTGATATGCGAATGTAGCTCAGTTGGTAGAGCACGACCTTGCCAAGGTCGGGGTCGCGGGTTCGAGTCTCGTCATTCGCTCTAAGGGCTTCCACTTGCGGAAGCCCTTGCTTTTTAGGAACTTTTGAACGTGTTTTTGCGTTCCGTTACTAAGCACACTACCCGCCCGGGTGGTGGAACTGGTAGACACGCAGGACTTAAAGGTGGCAACTGCCACAAATGAGTGCCTTCTAGGAAACTAGAAGAGTAGAACTGCTCAAATTCGGGGAAACCTAAACAGGTCGAGCTGTTGGCAATCCCGAGCCAAGCCCTTGAAAAAGGGAAGGTGTAGAGACTAGACGGGCAGTACCTAAGTTCTAATATTTGTTAGAATATGGTAAAGGGATAGTCCAGACCACAAAGTCTGTTTTAATGACAGAAAGCAGTGAAAACTGTAGATGGTAAGAAAATCCTGTTCCCATTGCGGGAGTGCGGGTTCGATTCCCGCCCCGGGTACACATTAAATTGGCAATCAATGAATTACGTTCATTGGTTGCCTTTTTTAGTTATGGCATCTTACAGTATGATTTGGCAGAAATTGAAGGACTGATTTTTTCGTTGATTGATTTATAATTGGAAAAATATACCCAGAGCATATAGATTTTTCGAGTTATAAAATTTATATTTGGAGGACTATCTTCTTCCCGTTATGATACAAATATCCTATAGTAGGAAGAGTGAAAGAAATTGCTATTTAATCAGTTAATTCAATCCAAAAAATGAATAAACTATTTTTAATTTTTCTGTCTACATGTCCTCTGTTTTTAAATGCTCAATTCTATGATTTCGAGCACAATCTTTCAGATGCAGAAAAAATATATGGCTTATCGCAGTTTTGGTCAGAAGCTAAGTATAATTTTGCTTTTTTCGACCAAACTGAAGTGAACTGGGATAGTACTTATCAGGCTTTTATTCCAAGAGTTTTAGCAACTAAAAATACTTTGGAATATTACGGCGAATTGGACAAATTTTGTGCTTTGTTAAAAGACGGGCATACTGATATTTGGATAGGTAACGAGATTTCTAAAGGACAGATTTATATCCGAATTTTCTTTAAAAATATCAATCAGCGTATTTATGTAGAAGATATAATCAAATCCGATGTAGAGAAAATTCCTTTAGGTTCCGAGTTAATTAAAATTGCTGGCAAACCAGTTAAATCTTTTTTTGAAAAGAATTTATTTTCTTCTATATCTGCTTCCACAGAACACGAAAAATGGAATGAAGCTACGCGTGCTTGGTTCTATCACCATTTAAAGGATACTACTGACAACGTTGAACTGGAACTACTCCGACCTGATGGTGAAACAGTTAAACATTTGGTGCGACTCTACACAACTTCTAGCAAAGGAAAATTCACTAAGAAATACCCAGAATGGCAAGCTTTCGCTTATGAAGCTTTACCCAATGATATTGCGAAAATAGATTTTAATACTTTCGCAGATACCATCGTCATCGAAAAATTTAAGGAAGTGTTACCAAACCTTTACAAAAGCAAAGGTATCATTATAGACCTTCGGAAAAACGGAGGAGGTAATTCTGCTATCGGGGCAGAAATTCTTAAATATTTTACTGAGCAAGAAATCCTACACGGTTCGGTTTGGCAAACACGCGAACATAAAGCTGCCTACAAAGCTTGGGGCAAAGGTATGGTGATGGAAGAAAACTTTGACGGTTGGACAGAGGAAGAAATTGCTCATTTTACAGAAACTTATGAAATAGGTAAAGGTATTCATTGGTACAAAGGAGATACGATGTCTTTTAAAAACGATGTAGCCGCCAAAAAAATAAAAGCTCCGTTAGTTATTTTATTTGGCAACAATACAGGTTCTGCTGCCGAAGATTTTCTGATTATTTTGGATGGAATCAAAGATAGAGCAACAACAATCGGTCAAAAATCTTTTGGAAGTACAGGACAACCCATCTCTTTTCAACTCCCAGGTGGTGCTTGGGCTAGAATTTGTACCAAAAAAGATACCTATCCAGATGGTAGAGAATTTGTAGGATATGGTATTTCTCCAAACATTTTTGTACCAGAAACCTTGGAGGAAATGATAGAAAATAAAGATAATGTCTTGGACAAAGCAATTGAAGTATTGCGAGAAAAGATGAAATGATTGAACGAAAAATAATACCAAATCATAAACATGAAAAAATACATTTTACTGCTAAGTTTAGTATGCTTTTTCGCTTGCGACCCTT
>JAHDCQ010000287.1 GCA_020629845.1 Saprospiraceae bacterium
CTTTCGATGTTATTAAACCTGAATTTACCACGTGAATTCAGGTAGAGCCAAAAAACCTTATCTTTGTAGAAACCTAAGCGCATGGAAATAGCAAATCAAATACAGCACGATATTGTAAAACTTCTATTCGACCTTTCGGATGTAGAGTCCTTGCTGTCCATCAAAGAACAGCTCCAAACCGCTGTGATTAGCAAACAAAAGCAACAACAAAAAGCACAAGAAGCAGCACTCTTACAACAACTCAATACCGAATGTGTATTGCCTGAAAAAGATTGGCGACGCTTCCAAGTATTGACACAAAAACGAGATGTGCGCAGCATCACTCAAAGCGAAAAAGAAGAACTTGCCGCACTCCTTAAAGCAGAAGAACAATTGCGTATAAAGCGAATAAATATCTTAGGTACACTTTCAGCGATAAAGCAAGTCCCACTCTTGGATTTGATGCAGCAACTTGACTTACAAACGCCATCTTAAAACTTTCAGCTATCTTTCGCACTACAAAGTTCACTACTTAGAATTAAACCCAATGCAAAAGTTATTACTTTTTCTATCAAACTTGAAGTGGAAACATTTCGGTTTTTTCTTTACAGGCATATTTGCAATAGGAACACTGTTATTTATACTTGATTCTTTTGATCAAAGAAAAACAAAAAGCCATCGGTTTGACTCTACAATAAGTGAAGAAAAATACCTCACAAAAATAGATACGCTTGCAGATGAACAACACAGCTTTTTTGTTCATCCCTACAATAGTCTGAGTCCTGATTCAGCTTATGCTTTGTTTCCTATCAAAAAAAAAAGTATGTATATGAAGATAGTCTCCTGAGTAAGCCATACAAACATCCCGAAGTAATTTGGATATACTACCCGAGTAAAATATTTAGAACAGAAAATCGAAGTTTTCAAGGCACCGATGCAGCTTTTTGTCTTCGTCCACACAGATACCTTACCAAGCTATCTCACAGGTTGCTCAATAGTGGGTTTCTTGATATGACATTTTATAGCATTGGCTTTGATGAGGAAATAGATATGATAGCGCGTCAAGGATGGCTTGTGAATAAGCAAAATAAACCCGAGCAGTTCAACAAAAATGACTGGTGTATTCCATTACCTAAGCCCGATGCTCAAAAAGGAATATTGGTAAAGATTACTTCTCCTATTACCATCAAGAGTACATTATTTGGCTACTTCAGTAATGCTGACATAGAAGACGCTAATCGGAAGGAAATGCTATATAAAGAAAGATGGCAAGAAAGATTTATCATTGGCTTCATTGCAATCTTGTTGCTATTGCTCATTCGCTCAGCACTGCTATCATTAAATGGTAAAAAGGCACAAATATTCTACGGACTCTTTTTATTTAGTACTTGTATTTACACCGTCGAGCAATTTGAATATAACTTCTCAGCAATTATCATTTTTAGCTATGTCGTGCAGTGGCACTTTTCGTATGAAATTCCTCTAGTTACTAGCATTTACGTCTTTTACACCCTTTTTATAAAGGAATTTCTTAGAGAACAGTTTAGCGAACTCGCCCACCAAGTTATTAAATACGGTATTTGGCTTATGGTTCTTTTAGCTATAATAGATGTTATAGTACGGGAGATGTTTGGTACTTCTGCTAGTATGACCATGTATAAATATAGCAAAATTGTATTGATTCTCTTTCTTGCTTGTTTTCTCTTATTTGCCCCTATGTTCAAAGAGTATACTTCGAAAGAGAATAAAAAAATGTACGCTTTTATATTAACTGGAGCATTCTGTCTTTTTGTTGGTGCATACACATCTCTTTGCGTGAATATATATGCTATAGAGCATCTTAGTATTTGGGGACATCATCTTAATTATACCCGTATTGGGATGGTACTAGAAGCAATAGTCTTTACCGCTGCCTTAGCATATAAGGCTAAAATACAAGAGCAAAAACTGTATAGTAGATTAAAAGAAATAGCATCAAAAAACGAAGTACTCACGAAAAAACAGAAAGAACTAAGCCAAATTAGGAGTAGAATCAAAGCATTAGAACTTGGGAATGATGAAGTGCCTACTGTACAAAGAGGAATTTATTACGATTTAAGCAATGGGAACATTACACATGAAACAACAAAACATACTCAAGTACCCATTGGCTCTATACTTTTTATTGAATCAAAGCGTAACGATTTTGAGATTATCACTACAATGCGTTCGTATCGCATCAGAAAACCATACGATATAGAATCCCTACTCCAAAAATTGGGGCAGTATGATTTCGTACAAATCCATAGAGACTTTCTTGTAAATATTCATCAGATAGAAGGTCTTTCCTTCCAAATTAAAAATACCAAAGGTTCAGGAGGTGAAGTGTATGTAAAAAACAAAGAATATTTACCTATTAGCAGAGGTAAAAAAGCTGCCCTTAAAAAGCGAATAATAGAAGCTGGTAAAGGGGATTTATTGATGTAATTATTTAGATGGCTGCTGCTGTATGACAAAACTTCACCTAGCATAGTAAAACTTCACACTTGCTTGTAAATAAATAACTTATAGCACATATTGCGAACCTATACAGCAATTATCTACATTAAAAAGAAGAGGGTTTAGAACATTTGAGGACTGTCCAGCAAGCATTGTCTTCACATTAGAAATTGCTGCGAATACATAGTTAGCAAACAACGAGAACATGAGAAATATTTTCTTACCGATGCTGCTATTCCTTTTCGGGAATGCAAGCGCACAAATCGAAGCATTACAGCAAACAGTAATTTCGAGTGGTGGTGAAGTACTAACGGCAAATAATTATATGCTTCATTTTTCGATAGGAGAAGTAGTAACCACTACACTCACTGCCTCCAGTAAAATGCTCACACAAGGCTTTCATCAAGGCGAATTGCTAGTGATGCCTACCGATGTAGCAGATATTGGCACATTGCAACCTATCAAGATACACCCAAATCCTACACAGGCGGTCTTGTATGTAGAATTGGCATTTGAAGCAATCGAAAACATTGACTTAGTGCTATATGATGCAACTGGTAAACCCATTCGGCGCGAAAGCTACCAAATACAAGCTGAAACCCTTACATTGGATTGGACAAGCCTTCCTCAAAGCACCTATCATCTTCAAATTATCAATACACGCACGGGACAATCTTCTTCACATCAAATCATAAAATTATGAAACAGCTTTTTATACTCTGTATCGCTTGTTTGTTATCGCTAGCTGTAATAGCACAAGTACCGCAAGCATTTAACTACCAAGCAAAAATACGCAATGCCGAAGGCGTACTACAAACAAATGTAATCGCTAACTTCAAAATAGAAATTTTGCAAGAGGGCGAAGTAGTTTATTCAGAAGAACATTCTAACCTATACATAGGCACACTAGGCGTAGTGAATTTCTTGATAGGCAAAGGCACAAACCCTTCTACAGACTTTTCTAAAATTGAATGGAGAAAAAATGAGCCAGAAATTCGGGTTGCTATCAACAACCAAGTGATGGGAACTAGCCCACTTGTAGCTGTGCCTTATTCGCTTCATGCGGGTTCGGCTAATAATATCAAATCCAAAGAACTTATGGTAGGTCCTTGGCCACCAAAACCTGATGATTACGTTTTTTTCGGTACAAATTCATTAGATCAAACAAATCAGAGAAATTATGCTTTAGTACAAGAAAACAACAATGGTTTTACATTCTTAAATTCACCTTATGCAATTGCTTTCAGAATCAATAATGAGCCTGCAATGTTTCTATCTAATGAGAAGAATTTAGGCATTGGATTAGGTGCCGATTCTCCAACTCATAAACTTGATGTAGGGGGAGCAATAAACTTACTTAAAGGTTCAACAGGTAAAGCAATTTTTGTCAATGGTGTAGAAGCACTATGGTATAATGGTGATTACTTTAGTTGGGGATATGGAGGGAATAAAAACTATTTTGCTGATGCTGTGGATATTGGAGGAGCATTAGATGTAAATGGACGTACAAAAACCAAAACCCTAGAAATTGTCGGCGGTAGCGACGGTGCAGAATACTTTAATGTATTAGCGGATGAGGAATTGGATGCAGGTAGTTTAGTGATTATTGATAATACTCAAGATGATAAACTAAAAATCAGTGAAGAGCCTTATGATACGCGCCTAGCAGGTATTATAAGCGGTGCTGGTGGTGTGCAACCAGGTATTGTTTTGCAGCAAAAAGGTGTACTAGAAGGCAATCAGTTAATATCGATATGGGGGCGGGTAAAAGTGAAAGCTACTACCGAAAATGGCAGTATCAAGCCAGGGGATTTACTGACTTCGAGCAGTCTGAAAGGACATGTGATGAAAGCGACTAAGCGCAAGAAAAGTCGCGGCGCAATTATTGGCAGAGCTTTGTCTAGCTTAGAAAGTGGAGAAGGTTTGGTTTTGGTATTAATTCAACCACAATAAAATTGTAGGAATATGAGATATGTATTGATAATAATTACTGCTTGGTTACTATCTATATCAAGTACCAATGCACAAAACTATAGCTGCACGATTATTCCTGATGATCCAGAAAAAGCAACAGCATTTTGTAGTGATTGCAGGTATTGGCCAGATGGCATAATGCCTTACACTTTTCATAGTGATGTTTCAGCTGAGAATAGAGAGCTAACAAGAGCTGCAATGAACGAAATAGAAAGTGTAAATCCTAACCTTCGATTTGTGCCACGTACAAACCAATCTGATTATGTTGAATTCAAAAGTTCAGAGGGAAATAGTAGTCCTGTTGGAAGACAGAGAGGGAAACAGATTATAAAGATGCGTGATTGGAATGCTCGAATGGTTATTATCCATGAGATAATGCATTCGCTAGGATTTTGGCATGAACAAAGCAGACCAGATAGGGATAATTACGTTGAGATATTGTGGGATAATATTTGCGAAGATATCAAACACAATTTTGAAAAACAAAATATTGGAGTAACTCCAAATATTCCTTATGATTTTTATTCTATCATGCATTATCATTATCAAGCAGGTTTAAAGTGTACTTTTTGCGATTGTGATGCCCCTCCTCAAGAAACTAAAACTATCAAAGTACAAGAACCCTATACTCAGCAATTTCAAACACAAATCGGACAGAGTAGCTATTTGAGTGAACTGGATAAAATAATGCTACATTTTACTTATCCGTCAAGTAAAGATAGGTTTATTAACATTATGCGACCTTCTACTTCTAACGCGATACCTACACATATCTATAATGCAATGCCACGCATCAATCGTTATACAATCGGTAGTTTATTCGTACCTGAGCATAGTACTGTATGGATTATGCCTGGCGTATACAAAGAGACAGAAGGAGTATATGATAAGGCTGGTGTTTTAAAAGCACCTTTCGGTGGTGTGGTTTTGGAGTAGTCTGTTTAGAGCTATGGCAATTCCTGAAATTGCCATAGTTAAACTTAATCCTACCCATAATTCAAAACACTAGCCAACCACCGTTCCGCTTCCTCAACTGCCATCCCCTTGCGTTTCGCATAATCCGCCACTTGGTCTTTACTAATCGCACCTAGCCCAAAATATTTCGCATCAGGATGGGCAAAATACCAGCCACTCACCGAAGCAGCAGGGTACATGGCGCAACTTTCCGTCAGTTCGATACCTGTATGCGTAGCGACATCGAGCAATTGCCAAAGCCTGCGCTTTTCCGTATGTTCAGGGCAAGCAGGATAGCCCGGTGCAGGGCGTATGCCTTGATATTGCTCTTTGATAAGGGCTTCATTGTCGAAGTTTTCCTCATTGGCGTAGCCCCAAAATTCCTTACGGACGCGCTCGTGCATACGCTCGGCGAAGGCTTCTGCGAGGCGGTCAGCGAGGGCTTTTAGCATGATGGCACTGTAATCATCATGGTCTGCCTCGAAGTGTTTTATCCACTTTTCGATACCGATACCTGTCGTTACAGCAAATGCACCGATATAATCCTCGCCTTCGGGGGCAGTGAAATCGGAGAGGCAGAAGTTGGGCTGTCCTGGTGCTTTTTTACGTTGTTGGCGTAGGTGGTGGAGGCTTGTTTTTTCGCTCGTGCGTTGCTTGTTTTCATAGACCACAATATCATCCTCGCGGCTATTGGCTGGGAAAAATCCAATGACTGCTTTTGCCGTCAGCCAGTTTTCATCTATGATTTGGCGCAACATCGTGCGGGCATCATTGTAGAGTTTTTGCGCTTCTGTGCCTACAATTTCATCTTTTAGGATGGCAGGGAATTTACCAGCCAGTTCCCAAGAAGAAAAGAAAGGAGTCCAATCAATGTACTCGCTCAATTCTTCGATGGAATACTTATCAAAGACTTTTGTACCGATAAATTGAGGTGCAGGCGGTTCGTAATTTGCCCAATCAATTTGCTTTTTATTAGCGCGCGCTTTTTCTAAACTGATATATTTTTTAGTCGCTTTGCGATTGCCACGCAGGGTGCGGACACGCTCATAATCTTGCTTCAAATCCAAGATGTAATTGGAACGCGCATCTTCGTTTTCGCTCAACAGCGTAGAAGCCACCGCCACCGAGCGCGAGGCATCCAAGACATGCACCACAGGGCTGTTGTACTGCGGTTCTATCTTGACAGCAGTATGCGTTTTAGAAGTCGTTGCACCACCAATGAGTAGCGGAATCGTGAAGCCTTGTCGCTGCATTTCCTTTGCTACAT
>JAHDCQ010000288.1 GCA_020629845.1 Saprospiraceae bacterium
ATGCATCAAAACAACGATTTACAACACACCAATTCCCTGAATTTGCTCCAAAAACTCGCCTTATACACACGCTTGAGCGGGCCAGGTTGGGTACAAGCAGCCGTTACCCTCGGTGGTGGAACACTGGTGGGAGGACTGTATCTAGGCGTAATTGGTGGCTATCAGTTTTTGTGGTTGCAACCCTTAGCCATGCTGTGTGGCGTGATTATGCTTTCTGCTATCAGCTATGTGACTTTGAGTAAAGACGATTTGGAGGATCGCCCATTTAAATTGGCAGAACGACACATTTCGCCCTTCCTGGCGTGGGGGTGGCTGATTGCGACGGTAATAGTGAATGTGGTGTTTTGTTCCGCGCAATTTGCCTTAGGTGCAGATGCGATTCAAGGCAATTTAGGCGGTGGTAATATTAATCCTTATGTCATTACGGGAGTACTGTTTTCTGTGAGTTTATATTTGATTTGGTTGTTTTCGGGGGAAGGGAAGGCTTCTAAAATTATAGATGGTGTTATCAAAGCATTAGTAGCGATTATTGTGTTGTCTTTTATGGGCGTAGTGATAACGCTAAGTGCGAAAGGAGCAATTGATTGGACGACTTTATGGACAGGCTTGCTCCCTGATTTTTCCGCGCTTTTCCAGCCAGTGACATCCTATGATTCGTATTTGAATGAGGCAGGCAACTATCGCGGATTTTGGGAAAATTATATTGCGAATAATCAACGAAATATCATTATCGGGGCGTTCGGGACGGCAGTCGGCATCAATATGACCTTCTTGCTGCCCTATTCTTTAAAAAAGAAAAACTGGAACAAAACTCACCGCGAGCTTGCCCGCTTCGACTTGCTATTGGGCTTGTTTATTCCTTTTGTGTTAGGGGCATCTTTCCTAATTATTTCCACGGCTTCGCAATTTCATGCTAAAAAGGATGGCATTGTGAATACGCTGGCTTACGAAGAAGTTTTAGATAAGCGATTAGCAGCAGAATTTCCTAATTTCAGCACATTAGAGGCTGGAAAGCAAGCCACTTTGCGCGCCAATGCGCCTCAAGTTGATAAAGCCTTGAGTACCATGCTGGCTAAGCGCAATGCCAATGACTTAGCCAAAGCCATGAAACCCTTTTTAGGCAATTGGTCGCAATTGATTTTTGGTATTGGTGTATTAGCGATGGCACTCAGTACGATGTTGGTGCATATGATGATGAATGGCTTTGCCATCAGCGAAGCCTTTGGACAACCTGGACAACGCGGCTTGTTTTTTCTAGGGGCTGCTATTCCTGCGCTCACAGGTTTGTTGTCGCCAATAATTTGGGCGGGTACAGTGAAAACCGCTTTAGTGGTTCCTGCTTCCGTCATTGCGACGACTTTGCTTCCGATTGCCTATCTGATTTTTCTATTATTGATGAATTCTAAACAAGCACTTGGCGAAGAACTACCCAAGCAACGATTACTCATCAATATTCTGATGGGCGTGGCGACGGCTATCGCGTTTTTTGCATCTTATTGGGCTTTGATTGGAAAATATCAAAGTGCTAATCCCTATGAGCATTATTTTGGCTTGCTTGGTATCGTGGGCTTAGCTTTATTGACGATAGTAGGATTTTTGGGCTTTTTAAGAGGGAAATGAACAATAGATAATTCATCTGCTAATGGGAAATTAGCAGATGAATTGCCTGAAAGGGTAGGGTAGTATTAACCTTGATTCAAACGCGACAATCGTGCTTTCAATGCTTTCACGCTATAAGGCTGGTAGTCCAATTCATAGTGCACATTGGGCGTACTATTCACTTCTAATTCCGCAAGCATGGGCTGGCGACCATCGAATTTTAAGCCAACTATGGTTGCAGGCACTCCTTTGGGAATAACCATAGAAAGATATAGCATGTCCTTATGGGCGGTACGAACCAGAGCATTCGAGTTTTTCAGTAGCACATATACGCGCTCATCCGTTGCATCTTTATCAGCGACAGCCAGTTGCATTTTCTGCGAATTAGGAATCCTTTGAAAGCGGTCGCAATTTATCCAACCAAAATTGGTGACACTAGCAAAATAAGCCGCTGTTACATCTAGCCCTTGATTGCCAAATTCTTCAAAACTTTCCAATTCCGCTAAACGTTTTTCACGCGCTGCTTTCCACTTTTTATAGGCTTCGGCATATAGCCTATGTTGCGCTGCAAATTTTGCATGTTTTTCTTCATAAAACGCAATACGTTCCCGCTCTTGTTCCAGTTCCCATTGCTTCAATTGCTTTAGGTATTGTGCATGTTGTGCTTGCTTTTGTTCATATTTTTCTACGCGCGTTGGATAATAGTCTCTACGTTTTTCATAGTCCTTATAGGCTTTTTCGTAGCGACTTTTTTCTTCGGCAGCTATTTTTTCATCGCTCCAAAGAAGACGTTGCCAAAAATCGGGATAAAAACGCTGTTGTGCTGCCTTTGGCGCACGTGGTTCGCTTGGCATTTTTGGTTCATGCACTTTTTCAGGTTTTGTGGATTCATCAATTGCATAGGTGCTACGATCTCGAACAGGAATACTTGGACGCGGGCCAATATTCAAGACCGAACTGAGGTCTTTGCCGAAGGCATCATTCGTCGGTTGCCAATTAAGCACTTGATTATTAGCATCCATTGCTGCGGTGAATACCTCCATATCATCTTTGAAGTCGCCACGTGGCAAAGCGATTACGAGTTCTTCGCCTGCTTTTACCTTCAATGTTTTGCCATTAGCAGTTGCACTCAAGTAAATCATGCCGCCTGTTTCCAGCAGCACGTCGTCGGAATGCGTACTTAGGTTTGCCATGAGCATATCCGAATAGTTATAAGCTTCCTGTAGCGTCACTTCAATCTTGCCTGTGGCAGGCGTGCCGTCTTCAAATACTAAAGCACCAGCCTCGAACCACACTGCCGTGCCTTGTTCGCCAATGAGTTTTGTATTGGTCGAACCGTCAATGCTATAGTGTTGCTGCTGTTCCGTTTGCCATTGCTCGAATAGCCCATCTAGGCTTAAAGCAGAAGACGTTTCTACAATAATATCCACTCTGCGATTTTGACTTCTACCTTGCTCATCGGTATTGGAATATGTCGGATTTTCTTCCCCGAAGCTTTGAATATCGGTCTTCTTGGCTTGTAAGTTTTCAGTTTGTAAATACTGTGCTACTGCTGTTGCTCGACGGTTCGCCAAACGACGATTATAAATCGCGCTTCCCTGGTCGTCGGTATGTGCAAGTAGCGTGATTTCATAATCTTCTAAGAGTCGAATGTCGGAGATAAGTTGGTCGAGGTTTGCTTTGGCATCGGGCGTGAGTTCATGTTTGTCTGTTTCAAAATAAACGCTTTCCTGAAAGCTATTTTGTGCAGCTAACTGCATGACAAATAGTAAAACTAGTGTAGTGATAATAAGTCTCATTGTCTTATTTTTTGAGTGTGAAAATGATTGTAAGTAGTCGAGTTTAAATACTTTCCTGTTGGTATTGAGTTGATTTTTTTGAAGGGCAAGGCAAAAATTATGAGCATCCTCATTGGCTGGTCATCATTTTTAACGCTGCCATTCAGAAAAAGCAGCCAATAGTAGCGGAAAATATTTAGACTCGACTACTAAGTACTATACTAACGTAATTCCATAACGTAGATTTTATGAGAAGATACAGGGTTTTGGCATAAAAATGATGATTAATCCAGTTGGTCTAATGTTTGAGCTGCGAACTAATTTATGAGATGCACTAGTGCATCAACCCGTAAGTAATTACCAACTTTAGGGAGCTTATTTTTTCGTTAGTCGAGGCATGAGGAGAGAGCATAACTGGTTATTTGACTGACGAATAACGAAGAATAACGGGAAAAGAAGCCGATAAAGTTGGTAATTATTTATGGGTTGATGCACTAGCATCCATTTTTTGATAAAAACAGTATGCATAGCACAAATTTTCCCAAAATACTTAAACCACAGCCGCCCTACTCCGCGTTTCCTAAACAAAAATCGTTACTAAATAGCGAAACAGCTTCTAACAAGTGCGAAGCAATAAACAATCAGCAAATGAAGCAATGCATAATTTGGAGTCTTTTAGTCGGCTTGATGGTAGGCAGTTGTACCTACACCTTGAAAATACGCGATGGCTTTATGGCGCATGAACGCAAGCAGTATGATACTGCCCTGCCAATGCTCAAAAATGCCTATAAAAAAGCCAAAACACGGCTCGAAAAAGGCAAAATTGCTTACCTGATTGCAGATGCTTTCAAGGAAACTAATCGGATGCCCGACGCGATTAATTGGTATCAAATTGCCTACAACAATCAATATGGCACAGATGCGCTGAAAGGCTACGCCTATGCCCTAAAGGAAAACGAGCAATACGAAGAAGCCATTCAAGCCTTCCGCGATTTAGGGATTGAAATTGGCAGCCCCTACGAATATCGGCGCGAAGTGAAGGCCTGTGAACTGGCTTTAGCTTGGAAAAAAGAAGCCTTCAAAGCCTATGAGGTGAAAGCCACGCGCTTCAATTCTAGCTCGGCAGATTATGCACCCGCACTCTATAAAAATGGACAAATCGTCTTCACTTCCGACCGTGCGAACGCTACTGGAGATGAAAAATATGCTTGGACAGGTAAGGCATTCTCTGACCTTTTTATCGCAGAAAAAGAAGGCGCGCAAGCTTCTCTTTTTGACAAAAAATTAAATACGCCCACCAACGAAGGCACACTTGCTTTCAATGAGGATTTTTCAGAAGTCTACTTCACGCGCTGCACGGGTAAGGAACGCGAAAATCAACATTGCAAACTCATGATGAGCGAAGCCTCCGGCAATGGCTGGACAATTCCTAAAGTACTCTCTTTTGTGAAAGATGGTGTAAATTATGGACATCCAAGCATCTCGCAAGATGGGAGTCAATTATACTTCGCCTGCAACGATACCGAAGGCTGGGGCGGCTATGATATTTGGGTCTCCGAACGCACTAAAGATGGCTGGGCGCAGCCTCGCATACTAGGGCGCAGCATCAATACGGAAGGTGATGATATGTTCCCGACTATTGATAAAGACACGCTCTATTTTTCTTCGGACTATCACGCAGGGATGGGCGGCTTGGATATTTTCAAAACTTATCGCCTCAATGGACGCTGGACGGCTGCCAAAAACTTAAAAGCACCCATCAATTCGGCAAGCGATGATTTTGCCTATATCATTGATTATCAAACTGCCGCAGAGTCGGAGGATATTGAATATGTTGGTTATTTCACCTCTTCGCGCCCAACGGGAGAAGGCGGCGATGACATTTATCGCTTTGCAAAAAAAGTGCCGCCACCACCACCGCCTGTCGATACAACGGTCACGGAAACGATTGTTTACAGCTTAGTATTGGATGGCTATATTTTGGAAAAAATCTACGAAAAATCGAATGACCCTAGCAGCAAAGTACTCGGACGCAGACCATTGGAAAATGCTAAAGTGCAAGTCATATTTGGCAAGAAAAAAAAGGAATTTACGACAGGCGAAGATGGCTATTTTAGCTTCGAGCTACAAGAAGATACAGACTATGCTTTTCTAGGCTCAAAAAGTGATTATTTGAGTGCAAAATCTGCCTTTTCCACCAAAGGCATTGCTCAAGACCCGAACAATCCAGAGCAGCGATTTGAAGTCGCTATTGTGCTAGACAAAATCTTCCGCGATAAGGAAATCGTACTGGATAATATCTATTACGATTTCGATAAAGCCAAAATCCGCGAAGATGCAAAACCAACCCTCAATAAATTATCCGAGAATTTGCGCCTCAATCCTGACATCAGTATTGAGTTAGCTTCGCATACCGATTGTCAAGGCAATGACCGCTACAATGAAAGCCTGTCGCAAGACCGCGCCCAAGCTGCCGTGGATTATCTCATCTCGAAGGGCATTGATCCCTCGCGCTTGAGTGCAAAAGGCTATGGCGAAAGCGTGCTACGCGTAGATTGCATCTGTGCGCGCTGTACGGAGGAAGAGCATCAGCAAAATCGGCGCACGACCTTTAAGATTGTGGAATTCTAAAACAATTCATCCGCTAACAGGAAGTTAGCGGATGAATTCCCTAGCCCTGAAGGGAAATATACTCTACCGCAACAAAATCCGTCAGCCAAACCCCATTTTCGGATTGGTAAAAAGCAATCCCCGCTTCGTACATCTGCGCTGCATCAATCACTAGCACGATGGGCTTCCCATGCCGCTGCCCGACTTTGATAGCCGTCGCCTCGTCAGCAGATAGATGAACATGTGTACGCTTGCGCTTTTGGATGCCTTCGCTTAGGATAGCGGTTTGGTTTTTCGTAGCGGTGCCATGATACAGTACCGCAGGTGGCTCAATGGCTTCCATGCCTAAATCTACTCGAACAGAATGCCCCTGATTCGCACGAATGCGGCTTTCATCTTCGGAGAGTTTGAAGCGTTGTTTATCGTTCGTTTGCACCACTTCACGGAGGATATCCAAGTCTACAGTTACGCCTTTGGCATTCATACCATCTAGCACTTCTTGTGTGGAAGCCCAGCCCTGTTCGTCGAGGCTGATGCCAATGGTTTCGGGTCTATGGCGTAGGATGAGGCTGAGAAATTTGCTTATTCGTTTTGTGTTCATTTGTTTTATTTTTTGAATGCTAAACACCTAGAGGGAGGATTTTAGTTCCG
>JAHDCQ010000289.1 GCA_020629845.1 Saprospiraceae bacterium
ACGCCGGTTTTCAAGACCGGTGCATTAAACCAGCTCTGCCATTCTTCCTGATTTATTGCAACAAATACTATTTAGCATAGCATCTGTCAAAATTGAAACGCAAATATAGACTTCCTATTTGAAATGTGGAACAATTTTGAAAGAAAAATAATTCCAAAGTTATATTTTTTTATTCGTTCTCTGACAAATTCCGTGGACGAAGAAAAAGAAAGCACAAAAACGTCCGAAAAGTAGTGTTGTGCTTTCTTTTTCTTCGTCCACGGGATTTGTCAGAGAACCTTTTTATTTCAAACGACGCATACGACTCAATCGCATAATGGCTTGTGCCAATTCATCTTCTTCATAGTTCGTCACGATTTGGTTACGAACGACTAAAACCTCTAAGAAACAAGGTTGGTCATTATTAGACTCCTCGAAAAGTTCTTCTAGGAAAGAAGGCAAGTCACTAAAGAGATTGCATTGTAAGAGCATGTATTTCTCATGCACTAAATCATATACGATTAAGAGATAGTCTGAAGAGCCATCATTGGCCTGACACCATAGGAAAACAGGATATTTCAGATAGGAGGCTTCCCAATAGGTAATCAAATGCGTTTCGAAAAGCGGATAATAGTACAACTGACTGGATACGCCATAATGTTCTAGACGTTGTCCCATTGCTTTTAGCTTTTCGGTCATGCGTTCAAGTGGCGAACCCTCTTCTTTGAGTTTTTGGAAGGGTTCCCATTTACCTGTTGCTACATTATAATAGTCTACATCGCCAACGCGGAGCTTATAATCGAATCGCTTATAACCAGGCACAATATAGCCAGGATAGTAGTAGTCAAAGTTCTTAGATTGACCATACTTTATTTCCACAAGCATGGTATAGAAGCCTAAACTATAATTTGCATATTCAGGATCATACATGCCTAGAATACTCGCAATACTATTTTTTCCAAGATCGAAAAAACTAGCTGCTATTAGCTTATCGCCATCATATACGCAGCATTCGTACGTATTGTAAATATTTGCTGTACCACCATCTAGTAAGGATTCGCGCAGGCTTGTGGATATATTTCCTTTGAAACAATACCAGCGATAGCGTTGGTAGAGTGCTTCTTTCTGCTTATCTAGTTTAGCAGGTCGAATAATGGTACGGAATTGCTGATTACGTTTGAATAGCTTGCGGAGGCTTTTGCGGAAGCTATTATCTTTTAGAGAAAGCCGAAGCCAAATGGCAGAATAGATGCGTTCACCAAAGCATAGGAAATGGCAAGTAAATATACCCTGCCCCATTCTATACCAACCGTTGGCTAGATAGTCGTCTAGAGTTGCTCTAGAAAGATATTGAGGATGTCTTTTTTCAGTGAACATACCTTACTTAAGTAGTACAAAAATCAAAAGCGAGTTTATTGCTTTTTGATTTTAAAACATTAATTTTACAAATAAGCTATTATAAACATATAGTCGTGACTAAGATAGTCCTTTTTAAGGAGAAATCATAATCTAAAACTATATTTTATTTAAAATTATAGATATAACCTTAAGACGATGAACGAGTAATAGATATAGAATAGTATATAGGTCTTAAAAACAGCTTCTTAAATATTCCGAAGTTCACGTGTGATAGTTTCGAGTTCTTTTTGTACGGCTCTTGCGTCTTGTAGTGAATTGCTATCTAGCATACGAAGTGAAAGGGTGTCAATACTATCTAGATATTCTTTTTCCATTTGAAGACTAAAGCGTAACTCTTCTAAGTCGGCAATATCATCTTGATTGCGTTCGCGCAATTGCTTCAATGTTTCTTGCTTTTGTGCTACATCTTTAGAAAACTGATGATTTTGCAGGAGGGACTTTAGCTTTTTAGCACAAGTTTGGTAAAAGAGCAGTTTGGTATTTCTCAAATCTAGCTCATGTCTAAACTCTTTGATAAGACGTTTGCTCTCTTGCTCGGCCTGTAACGAAATATCACTAGCATTTTGCAATTGGCTTTGTAGCTCAAAAATATTTTGTTGTATAGATTTGGTTTCTGCTTTAATGTAATTGATTTGTGCTTCACATTGCGTTATTTTTTGCTCAATAGAACCTTCTGTAGTTTTTGCATACTTGCGGGCTTGCAATAAGTCATAGCCCATTTTACCCACCCACAACAGCATTAGAATAGCTACTATTATAGGAAAAGCGAAACGAAGTGGTGTTAGCAATGTGGCGAACAATATCAGACCACCTATCAATATCCAGCGTTGGTTACTGGCTGCATCCATCTAATAAATTTATAGTGTTTCAATATAGAACCGCAGAATGGACAAGATAAGTAGACACAAGATTTATCGAAGATAAATTTTACTTCTACATTCTACATTTACCAGTTTTACATTCTAGATTCTATACAGATTCTAACTCCTTAGCGGGGATAATAGTTTTAAGTTTATCTATTACGAAATCAATTTCTTCTTTAGTATTGAAGTGAGAAAAAGAAAAACGAATGGTTTTGCGCCCAGTTTCTCCCTTTAAGGCACGGATAACATGCGAACCTACATCAGAGCCCGAACTACAGGCACTTCCTCCTGACACACTAATTCCTAAAATATCAAGATTCAATAATAGCATTTCTGACTTAGGCGAAGGCGGAAAACTCACGCTCAATACCGTATAAAGCGATTCTTGTTCTAAGTCAGAATAAAAGCGAATATCGTCGAAGTGAGTGCTTAGTTGCGTTGCCATATAGCGTCGAAGTCCGTCAATGTGGTTGCGGTGCTCTGCCATTTCAGCTAGGGCTAATTCAAATGCCTTTGCCATACCCACTATGCCATATACATTTTCTGTACCACCGCGCATATTGCGCTCTTGCGCGCCACCGTCTATAAATGGCTTTAGCAAATTATCCCCATTAATATAAATGAAGCCTACCCCTTTTGGCCCATGAAATTTATGCGCCCCACCCGACAAGAAATGCACTTTGGTAGAAGTGACATCTATTGGGAAATGCGCCATTGTTTGTACCGTATCAGAATGAAAAAGGGCGTTGTTTTCCTCGCAAAGTTGTGCTACACGCGGCATATCCAGCATCAGACCTACTTCATTGTTCGCATGCATGAGGGAAACGAGCGTCTTCTTAGCATGATCTTGCAATAAGCTTTCTAAATGCGCATAGTCTATATAGCCTTTATCGGTCAATTGTACATACACCACTTCAATGCCATGCGAATGCTCCAGCGATTCCGCAGTATGTAGTATACAATGATGCTCCAAAGGTGAACTAATAATACGCTTTACTCCTAAGTCGCGTACTGAGCATTTCAAAGCCATATTATTCGCCTCTGTACCGCCAGAAGTGAAGAAAATTTCACCGATGGACGCATTTAAGCCCTGAGCAATGGTACGACGCGCTTGTTCTATGGCAGCTCGTACTTTACGACCGTCTGCATGAATAGAAGAAGGGTTTCCAAAACTTTCGCGCATCAAGGGAAGCATCGCTTGGATAACTTCTTCGCGGATAGGTGTGGTGGCTGCATTATCTAAATAAACCCGCATAATTTATTTGGTTATGAGTTATGAGCTATGAGCTATGAATGATAAATTATAAGTACATTACTGACTCATCACTCATAGCTCATAGCTCACCACTCCATATTAACGTTCTCTCATAATCATTGCCATATCTGCTTTTATTTTATCGGCTAGGTTTTCGGCAATGACCGTAGAGCTTCCTTCTGTATAGATTCGAATGATAGGTTCGGTATTTGATTTGCGAAGGTGAATCCAACCTTCGTCTAAATCAATTTTTAATCCATCAATCGTATTCAATTGTTCGTGGCTATATTTTTGCTCTAATTTAGAGAGCATCCTCTCTAAATCAATATCTGGTGTAAGTTGAATTTTATTTTTCAATATAGAATAGTCAGGATATTGATTGCGGACTTGCGATACGGGCTGTCCTTCATGTGCTAGGTGTGATAAAAACAAGGCAATGCCCACCAGCGCATCACGACCATAGTGCAAGGCAGGATAAATGACTCCCCCATTGCCTTCGCCCCCAATCACCGCCTCCGTTGCCTTCATTTTGCTCACAACATTCACCTCTCCTACTGCTGCTGCGCTGTATTTTTGCCCGTGCTTTTGCGTAACATCACGCAGCGCACGCGTAGAGGATAGATTGGATACCGTATTACCTGGATTATGCTTTAAAATATAATCCGAAATAGCTACTAAGGTATATTCTTCCCCGAATGCTTCCCCATCTTCACACATCAGCGCAAGGCGGTCTACGTCAGGGTCTACGGCAATGCCTAAATCTGCACCTTCGCGCAAAACGGCTTGCGAGAGTTGCGATAAATTTTCTGGTAATGGTTCAGGATTGTGTGCGAACTGTCCATTGACTTCGCCATTGAGTACCTTTACCTCACAATTCAATTGTTCCAGCAGCGGCTTCACAGAAATCGCGCCTGTCGAATTGACGGCATCTACCACTACTTTGAATTGTTTCGCTTTTATGGCTTCCACATCTACTAATGGTAAGGCAAAAATTTGTTCGATATGTTTTTGGATGTAATCATCTCGTTTTTCATAGCTGCCTATCTTGTTCACATTAGCATATTCTATTGCCCCATCTTCTATCAGTTTCAATACATCTCGTCCATCTTGTGCCGAAATAAATTCCCCTTTATCATTCAAAAATTTTAATGCATTCCAATGTTTTGGATTGTGACTAGCCGTAAGAATGATGCCAGCCCCAGCTTTTTCTATTGGTACTGCGATTTCCACCGTAGGTGTAGTGGAAAGTCCCAAATCAACTACCGTAATGCCAAGCATTCGCAAAGTATTCACTACTAGCGCATTCACCATCTCTCCCGAAATACGCGCATCGCGACCAATTACAATTTTAGGGTTATTTGTTTTCTGTAAGGTCCAAAACCCAAAAGCTGCTGCACATTCTACCACATCTTGTGGAGTGAGATTATCACCAGCAAAACCACCAATTGTTCCTCTAATTCCTGAGATTGATTTTATTAATGCCAAAATTTATTTATATTTGTTAAGAATAATTTTCCTGTATCCCCGTACCTGCCTATTTTCCAATAAGCATTTCTTGAAAACAGCACAAATGTAGTTTAAAAACTGCATTCAAAACAATTTCATTCTCTGACAATTTGAATGAAATACAAGCATTATTTTAAAATGCTAATCGTTTTCTTTTTACTAAGAGCATGTTTGGAATTTTTTCACGCTGAAAATCAATAGTTTGCGGTTCTGACGATTTATCAAATTTGCCGCTTATCTGGATATGTGGCTAATTTTATAAGAAGTCAGGTTCGTAAAATATTGGTTTTCAGAAAGAAAAAATCCAAACATGCTCTAACAACATAAAGTGGATATTATACTTTCTGCTTGAGCTATTTACTGTATTAATTCTCAAAATTAATTTTCAAGGCATATTATGAAAAAAATGGAACGCGTAAGCTGGTATCAAAACTGGTTTGATTCGCCTTATTATGATATACTCTATCAGAATAGAGATGAACTAGAGGCACAGCAATTTATTGGTCAATTGGCATCTAGCTTACAAATAGCACAAGGTGCAAATATACTTGACTTAGCATGTGGAAAAGGGAGGCATGCAAAATCTCTAGCTCAGGAAGGTTTTCTAGTAACCGGAGTGGATTTATCTAGTCGGAATATTGAATTTGCAAAAGCCTTTGAGTATCCCAATTTACATTTTTTCCAAGGCGATATTCGTGAACCTTTGCAGACGGAACCATTCGATTATATTTTCAATTTATTTACTAGCTTTGGTTACTTTGAAACCTATCAAGAACATGTAGAAGTACTTCAAAATGTGAGAAGTATGCTAAAAGAGGAAGGCGTATTTGTATTGGATTATTTTAACGCCAAAAGCATACAAAAAGCCTTACCCACTCAGCTTACAGTCAAACGAGCTGGCATTCGATTTCATATCAAAAAACAACAACAGCACAACAGAGTATTGAAAAGAATTTCATTCCGTGCGTTGGGGAAAAGGCACTTTTTTGAGGAAAATGTTTGTCTATTTACTTTAGCTAACTTCCAAGATTTATTCGCACGAGCAGGACTAAGCATAAAGGCGACTTATGGCGATTACCATTTAAATCCTTATGATGAGAATGCCTCGCCGCGCTTGATTTTAGTAGCTACTAATAAATCCAATATCAATTAGATAGTAAATTGCAGCGCAATAAATTCGCCATTATTTATAAAATTGGTTCTCCGACAAATCCCGTGACGAAGCCGAAGGAAAAGCAATCCCAACACTATTAATAAGACGTTTTTGTGCTTACTTTTCCTTCGTCCACGGAATTTGTCGGAGAACGATAAAATTTAGTGCGCTGCTCTACCTTATCTAAAATATTACATTTTTGGACGTTATCTCCGATACTTCCCATCAGGTAAAATCGTCGGAAAAGCATACTGTGGGTCAGTCAGTAATTGATAAACGGCAGCATCCTGTTCCTGCACTTTTGCTTTAGTGTTGAGCTTCCACTCCTGCCCGATTTCATCCAAGCGATTTTCCTGCGCGCCCAAAATAGAAGTCAATGCCCAATAGTGGTATTCTGTCACTTGGCAGTCATATTCGCAAG
>JAHDCQ010000290.1 GCA_020629845.1 Saprospiraceae bacterium
TAGATGTACATGAGTGCGGTGCGCGAAAAGAATTGGTCGGACTCGGAGGAGATGACCGTGATTCTGTGGTCGCTGAGTTTTCGGATGAATCGGGCGGTGGTGATGCCGCTGATTCCATTTCCTATAATGACAATGTGCATGAAAGTCGGTTTAGCGATATAGTGGCAAAACGGTTTCAACGGATATACCACTACACCCTTTTCCCACAATATACGCAAGGAAACGAAAAAAGTGTTGTCAAAAATAAGACAATGTCAATAAAAGGGCTATTTGAAAGCTGTGGTTTTGTCGGGCTTTTAACAAGTTTATGCTTGTGGTTTAGGGAGTTTTTACGCTAAGTAGTCACTCGACTACTTATGAATATTTTTCCTCTGTAAAAAGTTAACTGATGTTTGGCTAGAATTGATATTCAAGTCGGAATGCGATCTCGAAACTCTGTTTCGTCTCAATAACTTATATTTAAAGCGACACTCGAAACGGAGTTTCGATAACACATTACGGGCTGAATACCCCCGATAACTATACGGGGCAGCCCAAACTATCAGCTAGAAATTTATAGAGGGAATATTTTTACCCACCAAAAAATATTAATAAAGCATCCTTATACAAGGATGCGTACAACGCATGCTATATTTCTTCACATAAAACATCCGATGATGAGACATCTCAAACTCTTTGTACTATTACTAATGTTGCCGTTTTTATCAGGCGCACAAGTAGACTTAAGTTATTTTCCGCATTATAATGCTGACCTCATGGAAGACTTAGGCGTTTCGGCAGCACAATTGCAAGCTATTCAAACGCTCGATGAAGACAGCGGTGCGCGCAAAAGTGACTTATACGATGCGCTACTGTACCAAGCCGACTTAAATGCTGCTTTGAAAACTGTGGAAGAGGACAGAATAGCAGCGCTGCAAAGCATCTTAACGGAAGCGCAAAAACAAGCTTATCAACAATTCAATGCCGATGTAGAAGCCGAACAACGCCTTACTGATTTAGGGCGTTATCGTGCGATGTATTTGGATACGTATCGCTACTTAAAGCTTAAAGATGCACAAGCGCAAGAACTTGCCGAATTAGAATTAGATGTACGCGATGGAAAGCGTAAAGGCGCGTCCTACGCAGATTTGAAAACGGATTTGTTACAGGAAATTCTTAGCCCAAAACAATGGAAAAAGTATAGTAAAAAACGCAAGAAAGAACGTTTTGAGACGAAAACTACTCTACAGGAAGGTGCTAATATGACTGCTATGCTGGAGCAGCAGCGCAAGGAAATGAAATTTCTAGAGGAGGTGTATGTGCCACAGCGCAATGCTTTGCGCCAAAAGCTAGAGGAAAAGCTGAGTGCACAAGATCAACAGGTGTTGGCACAATTGAGAGCTATTTATCAAGAGGATGATAAAGCGCATGAAGTGCGTACCGCATTCTATCAGCAACATATTATTGACCAAGATTATAAAGTGAGAAGTGTGGTTCATTCTGACCGTCCAACTTTTGAACGTGCCAAAGCTTTAGGTATCAAGTTGGATAAGGCGATTGATGCATTACAGCCTCAACTCCATGAACTACAAGAAGCACGATATGGTGGCACAGAAGGCTTATTCATGCGTGGCTTGCCCACCTCTACAGATAAGTATACGGAAAAAGTAGAACTCGTTCGTAATATTGCATTCTTGCTCATCGAGCCTGAAACAACGACGACTAAGACCGTCTCCAACGCTCATCAATTGCGGGTGTATCCGCTACCAGCTACTACTACGCAAACGCTTCAGTTTGAGGTGCAACAAAGCGGTGAGTTGCGTATAGATTTGCTAGATGCACAAGGCAAATTGCTAAAGGTATTATTTCAAGAAACGCTTACAAGTGGAACGCATCAGCGTGAAGTAGAACTTTCGCAGACAACTGCTGGAGCGTTTTTCTATCGCATAGAAAGTGCAGATGGCGTTTCTTTATTCAAATCTCTAAAAGTACAGTAGATTATTTTTTGCCGATTCTCTTACTAAAGCGTTGCGATTTTTAGCCCAGAGTCTCTAATTATTGCAACGCTTTGCCCCCGAATTTTGACTGAATATCTCCAAATGTATTAGGTATCTTTACTGTTTAACATAAAACTTAAGCGCGCTACCTATTTCTTCCGTATCTTTGCGCAACTTACCTAACGCAAACACATTTCTACACAAACAAGCGACTACTTTTAAAGGCATTCCAGTTTTTCATACACACTACTATCTTCACTTAAGGGAGCAGGCAAAAAATAACCTACCCATAATTTGGATTCGTTATTTTTTCCAATGGCAAGGCGCGAAGAAGGCGCATAGCTGGTTCTGTAACTGATGAGCAACGATGCAATTGGTAAAAAGAACAAGACAAATGGGGAGGTTATTTTTTACCTGCTCCCTAAAGACAAAACTATTCACTCCTTCAGTATGTGCTACTGAAGTTGATTTAGTTCTTACGTACTCACATGAGGGGACAGTGGCAGCTATGTCAACTAGTCCCCTTTTTGATTTTTTCAACTTTAGTAATGCTTGAATTGCGTATTAGTAAGCTAATTGACTTTCTAAAATATGCTTATTAGTAGAGGTTCGCACGGCTACACTTATATTCGTCTGCTGCACAATAAAACGCGCCATATCTATTGCCCAAATCTGATAGCTCAATTTAGATGGATGCACCCCATCACAGAAAAATGCTTCAATTGGCTTGCCCTCCATTTTATGTTTATAGCGTTGCGACCATTCCCGAAACGTGATTTTTTCAGCACTATAGTACACCTTTGCTCTTTTAGCGACTACTTGCTTTAGTTCCTCGCCTAATATGTCTACTAAATTGCCTAGCACCCACCGAATTAAGGGCGTGAATGCAGGAAACTCCCCGATAGGAGGCATGTGGGTAAAGACGATGGGAGTGTTTGGCAATTTGGCACGGAGTGCATCAATAAGCTCGCCTTGTTGCTTGCGCCACACACCTGGGCGATTAAGTATGAAGGCATCATTGCCACCAGCACCTACTACAATTAAGTCTGCTTCTTTTTCTGTTATTTTAGGGACGAGTTCCGTTGTCATTTGTTGTACCGTATAGCCGTTTTTGGCATATACTTTCCAATGTATACTGCTGCCTAAATACTGCGCTAATTCCTTTGCTAATACGCCTGTAAAGCCTTCTTTATGCGTATCAACGCCTACGCCTGCCACAGCACTTTCTCCTATAGTAATAATTCGTAATTTTTGCCCTGTTCTTCCTCTTACAGTTCCTGTGGTGCCACTGGCTTCGGGCAATTTAGGCACACTAGCGCAGATGCGTTTGCCTTGTAGATACATGATTGGTAATAGCGGAATGCTTAGAACAGCACCAAGTAGATATTTGAAATTCATACCTTTTATATTGGATTGGTAAATAGAAATTCATTGCTACTATAAGTGCCGAATGATAAG
Organism: Saprospiraceae bacterium; assembly: GCA_020629845.1. Taxonomy (GTDB): domain Bacteria; phylum Bacteroidota; class Bacteroidia; order Chitinophagales; family Saprospiraceae; genus JAAUTG01. Next base: position 3,435 of record JAHDCQ010000290.1, read on the forward strand.
AGTGTGACAAAAAAAATGAGCAAAACAACAAAATATTATATTTTTGTCTGCTCGAATAGTGGCTCTACGGTGAAAAGTGTGAGTCATTCTTTTTTTGTCCCAATGGAACGCGTTCCATTGGAGGTAATATGTATAAAACAGAAAATGTACGCTGAATTGATTGAATCAAGTTGAGCGTACCCACACTTTTCACCGTAGTGTCCGAATAGTTAAATTAAAAAAGTAATGTTAGGAAAACAGTCAATTCATGAATTCAAACGGGGGGATTTTGCTAAACTTAAAGAAGGAGTAAAGTTTCCACCACTCAATAGAAATATAAATTGGGAAGGTAGAGTAATGCTAGTAACAGAAGATGGGATAAAACTAGCACTAGATTCCATTACTTTACGCGCTTTAGACAATGACATTATTCATTATTACCAAGAGCAGGATGAATATCCGCGCATTGTGTATTTGCCCAAGAAAGATTTAGAACCAAGCACAGCGCGCGATTCTTTTGAAGAAATGCTTGCGGCACACTATGAGTTGGTAGAGCGAATGGATGAAGGGAAGGAAAAAGAACCCTATGAAGAGGTAGTGGATAAGTGGTTTTGGCATTTTGAATTGAGCGACCATTATTTCGACTTGAGTATAGAGCATCAGAATAATGCCATCTTTCTAGTAGATACTTTTGCTAGATATATGTATAATTATGAAGGTGAATTACCTAAAAAATGGACAGTAGCCGCTGCGGAAGAAACTTGCTTGACATGGATGCCTAGAAAAGTATCTGCTGAAAAAGCGACTTTTGAGGCATATGGGGTGGTGCTGCATAGTTTCTTTAAATTTTTAGATGAAGAAAAATATCTAAAAGCCAAAGCCTTACAACAACTAATGTTGGATATAAAAGATGACATAGTGATAGCCTCACAGGATAGTTCGAATTGGGGAATGGCTAAATCATTTGCAATGGGGGCGGTAGAATCAGGTGTTGATATGTCCAATCAAGGCGCGTTAGATGATTACTTGAAACTGCAACAAATGCGCGCATTATCGCAGCTATCGCAGCCCGCATCACAAGAACCGTCCTACCCAAAACTGGATGCAAAGCGCGGACTATCCGCAGAAGAAAAGAAAAAGCGTAAAAAACTAAAACGACTATGGGGCAATCAGAAAATAAATGTACGCTACTTGGATGGTCGTGTACTGAACAATGTAAAATATAAGGAGGTAAAAGAAGATTTATTACGCGGAGAATGTGAACTATTAGAAGGATAAAATTTCACAAAAGCCATTTCCTTCCCAATTAGATTTGTTATATTTGGAGTAGCAAAAACATTCTCACTATGCGAACAACTATAAACAAGGCCTTCAAAGCCTATTACAGCCTCCGTATGCGTCGTATGGAGTATTTCATGGAACATCCGCAAGAAGTACAAGAGAAAATACTGCAACAACTCCTCCACAAAGCCAACAAAACCCAATGGGGCAGGCGACACGGCTATACCGACATCCAAACGCCCGAACGCTATGCACAGCGCGTCCCTATCACCGACTACGAACGCTTGCAACCCTGGATTTATAGAATGATGCTGGGCGAAAAAAATGTGCTGTGGCATGGGCGGGTGCGTTGGTTCTCGAAGTCATCGGGTACTACGGGCGCGAAGAGTAAATACATTCCTGTATCGAATGAAAACCTACGAAAATGCCACATCCGAGGCGGTTGGGATTCTATGACCCTTTTCCATCATCAACGTCCTGATGCGCGCATATTTGAAAACAAAACCCTGCTGATGGCAGGCAGCTTGAGCCCTTTCGAGGAATATCAGCGTACCCAAATTGGCGATGTTTCTGCGATTATTGTCAGTCATTTGCCCTGGGTGATTCGTCCGTTTTTCGCGCCCGATTTTGAGACGGCTTTGCACCCCAATTTTGAAGAAAAAATAGAACGCACCGCCCAAATTCTGAGTCAAGAAACCAATATTGTCTCCGTAGGGGGCGTACCTACTTGGTTGATTGTGCTGTTTCGTCGTATTTTAGAAATTACAGAAAAAGATAATATGCTAGAGGTTTGGCCCGACTTTCAAGCCTACATACATGGGGGCGTGAATTTCGCGCCTTATGAGCAGCAATTCCGCGATTTTTTGCCCTCCGACGATATTAGCTACCAAGAAGCCTACAATGCTTCGGAGGGCTACTTTGCGGTGCAAAATGACTTCAGCGTGAAGGATATGCTGCTTTTGCTCGATAATGGCATTTATTACGAATTTATCCCGATGGAAGAATGGGACGCGGACTACCCAAAGGCAATTCCGATATGGGAAGTGGAAGTCGGTAAACATTATGCTATTGTCATCAGTACCAATGCGGGTTTGTGGCGCTACACGCCCGGCGATACCGTGATGTTTACCTCCAAGAGTCCTTACAAAATCAAGATAACGGGCCGCACCAAGCAGTTTATCAATGCCTTCGGGGAGGAAGTGATGGTGGAAAATACCGACCGCGCTATCGCCCTGACCTGCCAGCAATTCGGAGTACAAGTGCGCGACTACACGGCTGCCCCGATTTTTATGGGCGCGGGCAAAGGCGGACATCAATGGCTAGTGGAGTTTGTGCATGCACCGCTCAATATACAAGCCTTCGCGCGTACCTTAGATGCGAATTTGCAAAGCCTCAATTCGGACTATGAAGCCAAACGCTACAAAAATATGGCACTCGAATGCCTACAACTACAAGCCGTGCCGCAGGGAACATTCATTAATTGGCTGAAAGCAAAGGGCAAATATAGCAGCCAAGTGAAAGTGCCGCGCCTAGCCAACCACCGCCAGTATGTGGAGGAATTGGAGGCATTTATTGCGGGGGTGGTGTAATACCAATCCACATCTAAAAGTTGCATTATTCTGGAGTGCTTTTGTCCTTAGACTTCGTTATTTTTTCATAGCCAGCCAAAAGGATGCCTAGAAAAAATGCCTGCTTGTAGCAGACAAGCCTTGTCTAAGAACAAAAATCACTATCCAGCTTAATACAGCTTTTAGACATGGATTGGTATAAGGCTACTCAACAACATACGCCCATAACCAACAAAAGGTCGAAGACGTGCTTGTCTTCGACCTTTTCTAGTTGTAGGAATATTCTATTCCTCATTTGTCCTCACCATAATGGACATTGACTCTAAC
>JAHDCQ010000291.1 GCA_020629845.1 Saprospiraceae bacterium
AGTTATAAAATGTTTTATTGCAGTATGGTCATATTACTTTATTGTTCTGTACTAGTGGACATTTTAGTAAAACATAGCTTAGACCTTATTCCTTTTCCTCTGTAAATTTCTAGCTGATAGTTTGGGTTGAATTTCTATTCAGCCCGTAATGCGTTATCGAAACTCCGTTTCGAGTGTCGCTTTTGCTATAAACTTGTGGGACGAAACAGAGTTTCGAGTTCACATTACGGCTTGAATAGCCCCACATAGTTATCGGGGCAAGCCAAGCATCAGCTAACTTTTTACAGAGGGATTTCTTTTAGACTCTAAACAAAACAATGCCATCCCTTCGGGATTAAATAATGACGCGAATGGATATACTATAATCATATCGTTCCGATGGGACTTTTTAAACATTTGTGTGCATACCGTAGATATCTGAGAGCTATCGAAGGAAAACTTATGGAGCAATATTTTAGATAAAAAACGAAGCCTGTCACATGATTTAACTTTCTGATTATTAGATTAATATCAAAGAATTTCGTAATTTGTTTGTAGCAAATAACAAGCACGATTACGAATCAGAAAAACGATATATGTCAAAAAAATACGCAAAGAAAAACGTTCAAAAACTAACATGGCCAGAAATTATCCGCAAGCGACCTGGTATGTATATTGGACGGATAAATAATCGAGGATTTATTGAAATAATCAAAAATATTTTGACCGAAACTTTTACTGCTACTTCAACTAAGCATGGATTTATTGATTTCCTAGGGGACTATTCTGCGCGTATTAGTTTCAACAATCTCAAGCGACCTATTAGTGATGATTGGATGATTATTGACAAAATATCTGCTCCATTCTCTTCTTACTATCCTGTACTCAATGCACTAAGCACAAGCTTCCGCCTTCGCTGTTTTGATGCAGAAGGCAAGGAAGTGTTACATCAATATTTTGAAAAAGGGGAACTCCAACTAGGCGAAATTCAGCATCAAGAAATTACTTGTGAGCGATTTCAAATCGAATTTCAACTGGATGAAAGTATTTGGGGAGAAAAACTGCATTGGAATTACGACTATATAATGCAGGAATTAAGAGACTTGGCATTTCTACATCGCGCTGCGACTTTGCATATTACTTACCCATATCAAACGGATACCTGCAAGCTCATTTATCATTTCCCAAATGGCTTAAATGACAAAATTGCAAGTGAAAAACTCAAGGGCTTAGGCGGCTGTTATTTTGACACCTACTTTGCAGAGGAAATAGACGGCTTTTTCCTAGAAGTTGCTTTTGCCTTTAGAGACTATGCTGTAGATGGTGCATTTTTGCAGTCTTATGTCAATGATAAATGTACTACAGAACACGGTACGCATGTAGACGGTCTACTAAAAGGACTTACTTATGGTGTAATGCAATATTTTCAAAAGCATAACTTGACTCAGCAATATAAAATATCAGAAAAAGGCATGCGAGAACATCTTATAGCAGCAATAAATATCAGGATAAAAGAGGCCGTTTTTAGTGGCTGTGTGAAAAACAAACTCGCCAATGCTGAAATTATTGAACCTATTGCTAATTTCGTGGCAGAGCTATTCTTTGAGCAAATAGAAGCCAATGAAGCAGCTACTGAAAAATTGATTCGAAAATTTCAAATCTAAAATCTATTGAACGACTTACTCTATAAAATTGCCATCACGAAAATACCCAAAGTAGGGCCAGTTACAGCCCGAAATCTCATTAGTTATTGTGGGGGCGTGGAAGCGGTATTTGAAGCTAAGAAAAGTCAGTTACTCAAAATTCCTGGCATCGGGCAAGCAACGGCTAAGCTCATCGTAGAGCAAGATGTTCTAGCTGCCGCAGAGCAAGAACTGGATTTTATAAGCAATAATGGCATTCAACCCATTTTCTATTTAGATGAGACTTACCCTACTCGACTAAAACCCTATCCTGATGCACCTTTGATGCTCTTCTATAAAGGAACAAGCCCATTACAACGTCCCTATATGCTCGCTATTGTAGGCACGCGCAAGCCAAGCGCGCACGGCGTGGCGATATGTGAGGAAATAGTGGAAGGTTTGCAAGGCTATGATGTACTAGTAGTAAGTGGATTGGCGTATGGAATAGATGCGACGGCACACAAACAATGCGTAAAATCGGGCATTGAGACCATCGGAGTACTAGGACATGGACTCTCGCAAATTTACCCCGCCCAACATCGTAGCCTCGCCAAGCAAATGCTCGAACATGGCGGTTTACTCACCGAATATACGCACCAAGAAGGCCCAGACCGCGAACATTTTCCCGCGCGCAACCGCATTATTGCTGGACTTTGCGATGCCTTAGTCGTTGTAGAAACGCCTCAATCAGGTGGCTCGATGATAAGTGCAAATATGGCAGTTGATTACAACAAAGATGTCTTTGCTATACCTGGTCGTCCGAAAGACGAACGCTCTAAAGGCTGCAATCAACTCATCAAAACGCAACGCGCCCAACTCATCGAATCGGCAGAAGATTTGATAAACGCCATGAATTGGGAAAAAGAAGACCGCAGCAAAAATGTACAACGCCAACTTTTCGTAGAACTCGACGAACAAGAACAACAACTGGTGAATCTATTGAAAGAACAAGAATCCCTTACTATTGACCAATTAGCTTATCATACCCAATTGCAGGCAAGTAGTTTGGCAGCTTTACTATTGGGTTTAGAGTTTAAAGGCGCAGTACGCATGCTCCCTGGCAAAAAATACATCAGCCTGCTTTGAGTGATGAATTATGAGTGATGAGCTATGAGTTTAAAAATTCATAATTCATCACTCATAACTCAAAACTACGCTCCAAAACGACGACGTACCAGCTTAATAAAGCTTTTTGCCGAACCCGTCTTCTTGGGCGAAGTCCAATTATTTTGCTCTGCTAGATGCGCCAAATATTTACGCGCTTCCGCAAAACTTCCCATCGAATTGATGCGACTCACCGCACTATTGAAGGATACGAGTTCGCCTCCGAATAGCTCATTGGTGTAGAGCATTTTATCATTGTAGCCTACCGCCCGTGTTAAGTCTGCAATGGGTCGCTCGCTCAGCTTTTCAGATAGCTCCCGTGCTGCTTTATGCTCGAAGAGCGTATCAAACTCAGGCGCATCTGCTTTTGCAGGTGTTGGTGTAGGCGCAGGTGGCGGTGTTGGCTCTACTACCTTTACTGGTTCTGGTGCAGGCGGTGGTGGTGGTGGTGGTGGCGGCGTAGGTGGAGTGTAGGTAGGAACAGAGGGTGTAGGCACCTCATCTTTCATCGAGTCAGGTATCTCAATGATGCGCGGCGGTTTATAGTCCGCCGGACGTTCTACTTTTCTAGCTGGTTTTGGTGGTTCTGGAGCTTCATATTTTGGCACTTCGCGCACAGGTGCTGGTGGCGGCGGCGGCGGTGGCGTTGTATCCCGCGTTAGCGGAGGATGTGGTGGAGCTGGTGGCGTACTCCTTGTGGGTACACTAGCCGCATTTGCCTCTGCCATTACAAAAAACTCGTATAGCTCGCGAATATTTTCTAATAATAAATCACGTTCAATAGCAGGCACATTGCCGCCCTTCATCTCCATGCGCTTAAATAAAGCATTGATGGTATCTAATAAGATAGATGCTTTCTGTAAGTCCATTGTTTATTTTTCCTGACTTGTTACGCAAGCGTAACTTGCTATTTGGCTTTTTTGCTGTCTTAAAACAGCTCAATAGCCAAAAGGCATATTCAAAATTCTAATATCTGCCTAACGAAAATTAGACGATGGCTTATTGTATAGGTTACTTTTTCAATTTTCAGCTAATACTACCTATATTGTACTCCTTAGCGGCAGGCAAAGTTTAATAAAATTTTCCTTTTTTTATAGGATTGCGTTATGCTTTAGGATACGCTTTGCTGAAAATAGGCAATAAGCAGAGTGCATGAGGGATTGGAAAATAAAATTAAAGGGAAAAATGATAAAGCAAGTTCTATGCATAGTTCTATTATACGGTATCTGTTGCGCATGTAGCTCTGAAAAGCTTACGGAAAGGGAAATTCAGATAATTAATGATAAATTTAATAATCAACTAATACAATTGTGGGCATCGCTAGAACCACAAGAAGCGCATAAAGCACTTGCTTCGGCTATTGATTTGATTATTAAAGATGTACATACAAATAATCAGCTAACTACATCAAGAGATACCATTATCCAATATGCAGCGGTAATAATTTCAGATGTAGCATCTGAATGGACTCCTGATACTTATCTAAAAAGTCTAAACAAAGCTGCTATTGCTGACTTTAGTAGGAATAAGATGTCGCGTATTGAAGAATATGAATTTGTAGAAAATATCTTAGAGGCTTATTACTGGAAGAATTGGGGATGCAATTTAAGGACATCTTTTACGATAAATACATACGCAATGGATACGATATTACTGTATGAGCAAAGTGAGTACTATATCCCAATAGCATTTGAACGAGATGAACAATATCAGAATCCATTTCGATTGCGTTCCAACTCTTTACAAAAAGGAAGACCAAACGAACTATATATTAAAACAGGAAAAGCAGCAACCGATATTCAGAAAAAAATATTTGAAATGAAGGCTTATAACATCTTTACGGAGGAAAGATTGACCGTAACAGACTCCATACTCTATAAGGTAGTGCAACGATAAGATGTACTTTCGAACACGAATAGTTTGTGTCTTATATCTAGAGTCTGTCTATCTACTTTTTTATAAAACAACATTCATTGAAACAAAAATCTACCATCATTAAAGACAAAGTACGTTTTGCATCGCGCTATGCGGTCATTGATTTAGGGACAAATACCTTTAGTCTTATCATTGTAGCACATAATAAGGATTTGGGATTTAAGATTGTACATCGGGAAGGACGCTTCGTGAAGCTTGCTGATGGCGGTATTGAACATATTGGCGAAGCAGCTTTCGAGCGGGCTGTATCTAGTATGAAAGCATTTCGGGAAATATTACAGCAGTACGGCGTGAAACAAGTAGAAGCCTTTGGTACAGCAGCACTACGCACCGCCAAAAATAGCGACGATTTGATTGCGGCTATTAAGGAAGCTTCAGGTATTTCGGTGCGTGTGATTTCGGGCAGTGAGGAAGCAGAACTTATCTACAAAGGCGTAACGCAAGCCGTGCCGCTTGGCGAGAAGAAAGGCTTAATCATGGACATCGGAGGTGGTAGTGTAGAGTTTATTATTGCCAATGCGGAAGGTGTGCTATGGGCGCGTAGTTTTCCGGTAGGGGTTGCTGTACTTCGCAATTCATTTCACCATAGCGAGCCTATGGCACAAGAGGAAATAGAACGACTAACTACTTTTCTAAATACTAAACTACAACCCCTCTTTGATGCACTAGAAAGCCATAAAGTAGATGACCTCATCGGTGCATCGGGTACATTCGATGTGCTAGAACGCAAATTGCCTACAGCGCACAAAGCTCCTTTACACACCGCAGTTTCGGCAGGTGATTTCTATCCGCTCTTCCACGAAGTAGTAGGTGCTACCTACGAAGAACGCAAGGAAATGAAAGACATTCCTACTTATCGGGCGGATATGCTCGTGGTGGCTTTACTGTTGATAGAATTGGTACTAGAGAAAATTCAGGTGCAACACATCATTGCGTCGCCCTATGCCATGAAGGAAGGGATTTTGCAAGGGATGGTGGAAAATTAGTTGAAATAAAGCGAGAAGTCTAAACATGCCCTTATCTTCCCCCTATGAAGAGCAGCGCATTTCTACTCACAACCGTCCTATTTTGGGCATTGAATTTTTACTTAGGCAAACACGCCATGCAGTATGTTTCGCCCAATGCGGCAGGTTTTTGGCGGTATTTCTTTGGCGTACTTGCCCTGTTTGCGTTATCGGCAGCCGCTTTTCCCTCTTGGCAACGGATTCGAGCAAATCTATTTGGCGTGTTGCTTGTCGGATTTGTAGGTTTATTTGGATTCATTTGGCTATTTTTTCAAGGACTGCAATATACCTCCGAGATGAATGGCGCATTATTCATCAGTCTCAATCCTGCGACTACGCTTGTATTTGCGATGCTTTTTCAAGGACACAAAGCCACTTGGCGGGAAATCTTGGGCATCGGAATCGCGTTTTTTGGGGCGGTTTATCTACTCACCAAAGGCGAACCCGCTAGTCTTTTTGCCATTCAATTCAACAAAGGCGATTTGATATTTATGCTTGCCAATATCGTGTTTGCCATGCACAACCTTTGGATAAAAAAGTACTCTAAGGATTTAGGCAATCTACATTTTACCACGCTCACCAATCTGTGTTGTCTCTTGGGGTTTGCCGTTCTTCTCCTGTGGGAAGATCATGCTTCTATCCGCTCCCTACCACTTGATTTTTGGGCTGCCGTAGTAGGCATGGGGGTATTTGGTACTGCCATCGCTTACTATTGCTGGAATTATGGTATCAACCAAATGGGGGCAGCACGTGGGGCGGTTTTTATCAATGCGATGCCGCTTTTTTCTGCCTTTTTTGCGATTCTTTTTGGCGCGGAATTGTTTGGCTTTCATTTGGTGAGTTGTGTGCTGATTATTGGCGGG
>JAHDCQ010000594.1 GCA_020629845.1 Saprospiraceae bacterium
AGTTTCCCAATCATCGCCATGTTCGGCTAGTATTTCATCAAATACGCGCACATCTTCTAGCGAGGAGTTCATGCCTTGTCCATAAAATGGCACTATGGCATGAGAAGCATCGCCCATAATCAGTGTCTTCCCAAATGCTTGCCAGGGGTAGCACTTAATAGTGCCAAGTGTACCAACAGGATTTTCAAAAAATTCTTTCTGATAATGTGGAATATAAGGTAATAGACTTGGATAATATGCTTCAAAAAAGGCTTGTACTTTGACTTTGGTATCTAAATTATGAAAGCCAATATCCGAACCAAAGGGATGAAACATAGTGAGCGTAAAGCTACCATCTAAATTGGGCAAGGCGATAATCATAAAGCTGCCACGCGGCCAGATGTGAAGTGCTTCTTTTTCAATCTTCCAGCCGCCTGTCGCGCTTGGGTGTATGCTGAGTTCTTTATAGCCATGCCGCAAAAAATCTTGCGAATAGTTGAATAACAATGCCGTAGTATGCTTCATCATGCTGCGTCGCACTACCGAACCTGCGCCATCTGTTCCTATTACTACTGCGCCTGTATCTTGCTTTGCTTCGCCCTTATCGCGATAGTGAATAGTGGCGTTTTTCAAGTCTACATCCGTGACGGGCGTATCGAAATGGACTTGAATTTGCTCGTATTTTTCGGCTTCATTAAGCAAGGCAATATTTAAGCCAGGACGCGACACCGAATTGATATAATCCGAAGCGCGGCCGCTATAAGGCGACAAAAATGCTTCGCTTCCAAGCGGGTGTATCATGCGCCCCCGCATAGGAATACAAGCTTTCAGAATTGCTTCTTTCAAACCTGCTGCTTCTAATGCTAATAAACCTCGTGCAGAAAGTGCTAAGTTGATAGAACGCCCTGCGTCCAAGACTTCGCCGCGCATATCGGAGCGTTTTTCGTATAAAGCTACCTGAAAACCCCGCTGCGCCATGCGAATGGCTAATAATGTGCCGCATAAGCCCGCGCCTACTATGATGATTTTGTTGTTTTTCATTCCCTGTGCATTTAGAGCATCGTACATTGCTTTTGTCGTTTGCATA
>JAHDCQ010000292.1 GCA_020629845.1 Saprospiraceae bacterium
AATTTAGAAGCTGATAGGAAATCAGCGTCTAAATCGTTAAGTTGATGACATTCGAGCTTAGAGTCGCCCGTCCATTTTAGCCAGTACTTAGTGTACAGTCGAACCGAAGTCGACCGTCCACCTGTGCGTTTCTAGCAAAAATTATCAAAGAACCTAATTTTCTTCTTAAGGAACGTATTTCATAAGAAATCTAGTACAATACCATCTATTACTTTGCAACAGTGTTGCAATTGACTCAATTATTTTTATTTTTGCAACATTGTTGCATTAATTAATGTTTTCAATCCAAATGTTTTAGCTTAATGAAGAAGTTGCTATACTTTATATGCCCTACAGATGGTCTTGAACCTATTATCAATCAATACCTTCAGGCAAGAAAATTATTATTACAGTTCACTCGGTAATTCCATCGTATTTGACAAGTATATAGTAGAGCAGCTTAAGAAATTAATTTGTACAAAAAATATTGGAGAAATCGCTTTTGTACTTTCGAGCGACAATCGCATCATACTGGATGCACTAGGAAAACAAGACTTTTTGGATGTGACAGATTTAAATAAGTTTTACAATCAAATCACAAGGCAACGAGGATATTCAGAAATGTCGTGGCAAACATGGAATCGTCAATTCTCCGTTATTTCCTACTATCTGAACCAGAAAATAAAAGAATTGGAACGTGTACTGAGTGATTCCATCAGCGACCAACTCAATATAAGTGGTAAAGTTTATAATCGCCGCGAAAATAGGTTCAATGAGATACACTCTGATTTGATTTGTATGGAACACCTCAGTCTAAACTGAATGGCATATCAAAATTAGTATCAAATAAAAATTACATTACTCAAATTTAATTGACAATGAACAATCAATTCACTATTTCAGAACAAGAGATTTTAGACGCTCAGAAGGCTTGGGGAGAAGGCATCGTGAAAATAGGAAAGGTGTATACTGAAAAAGGGGATTATAGTGCTGCTGCAACGGAGCATATCAATAAGTTTTATAACTATCAGGAAGGCAGTGTATTGTTTAAGCCAACATTAGCTGCCCAAAAACAATTCCGACCTGCTTTTGCTGGAGCACTCTCTTATTTTGTAGGAGGAAATAGTGATTTTCCAGAAGATCATGGATTTGCAATAAAACCCTGGTCAGCAGTTCGTTGGGAAAGTGTTGGAACGAAGATACTCGGCAATATGGCAGTAGCAATGGGTAACTATTATTTCACCCCTGCTGAAGGAGGCGATGATGTAAAAGTGGAGTATTCATTTGCTTATACAAAGGATAGTGCCGGCAAGCTGAAAATCATTCTTCATGGTTCGCATTTACCTTATTCGCCTGAGCCAGAAGTCTAAATAATATACGCGCATATTTTGGTTTTTTTACGTTACGTTGTACTCTGGTAGGTGTAGCTGGTTATGTTTTTTGCTTTGTTTTAAAGCTAAATAAGCATACCAGCTACGCGCCTACTTTGAAAACAAAAGAACGATGAAAGCTCACTAACTAATGGTTAATCAATGAATAACTTTCCATTCACATTCAATGCAATTGATACCAAATCTGATCTCTTTGGCGCAGCGGCTAGTGCTTTGTGTGTAGTACATTGCATCGCCACGCCTTTTATATTTTTGGCGCAATCTTGTAGCGCAAGCTGTGCATCAAAGCCATTGTGGTGGAGCATGATAGACTATCTTTTTCTAGCTATTTCTATCTTAGCCATCCATCATTCTGCAAAGCAAACCTCGCTCAAGTGGATGCCAACTGCACTATACATAAGTTGGGGTGTACTAGCTTTTTTGATTTTAAATGAACGCTTGCATCTTTTCTCTGTCTTCCATCAGGCACTTTACTTGCCAGCATTTAGCTTAGTTTCTTTGCATTTGTATAATCGAAAATATTGCCAGTGCGAAGAGGGGGAATGTTGTGTGAAATAATTATCGTTAAAGAGACATAGAATTAATCCAATCGAATTTTTCCACGCATGGCTTTTACTTCGCTGCGTTGACGTTTTGAAGCTAGGCGTTTTTTGCTATCCGATACCAATGGGCGAACGGCTTTGCGTCGCTTTGGTCGTTTTACGGCATTCCGTAGCAGTTCTGCAAAGCGTTCCCAAGCAATTTCTTTATTCCGCGACTGCGAGCGTGTGTTTTGTACGCTTAGTTTAAACACGTCTTCTTTTGAAATACGCGTAGGCAAGTTTTTGCGTAGGCGTTGCTTTTCGGCATCACTCAAGCCTTCTGAGTCAGATATACTATATAGCAATTCCACCTTTGTCTCTACCTTATTCACATGTTGCCCGCCGCTACCAGAGGAGCGCGCCGATTTATATTTAACTTCTTTTTTTATCTGTTCTAAATTCATTAGAGTTGTTTTTGAATATTAGGGCATCGGCAAAAAATAACCTACCCGTTTGACTTGTTCTTTTTCCAAACCGCGTCGTTACTCATCAGTTACAGAACCAGCTATGCGCCTTCTTCGTGCCTAGCTGTTTGAAAAAATAACGAACTCAAACTATGGGTAGGTTATTTTTTGCCGATGCCCTTACTTTAACCCAAAACATATAGAAACATAAATAGAGTTCCATTTTAAGAAATTCGTAACAAAAGCCAGTATTTTCACAAACCAAATCTTTTCCCTTTTGTTCTGCTAATATTAATCATTAAAACAACCTATACTATGAACTCAAACAAAGTAACAGATGCACTACTAGGCGTGGCTATTGGGGATGCAGTAGGTGTTCCCTTCGAATTTCGCTCAAGAGAAGCAATGGCAGCAAATCCAGCAACAGGCATGATTGGCTATGGCACGCATCATCAAGCAGCAGGTACATGGTCGGACGATAGCTCTTTGACCTTTTGCCTAGCAGAATCGCTTTTGCAGGGCTGTGACTTAAAAGACATTGCCACTCGTTTCATCCAATGGGAAGATGAAGCCTATTGGTCAGCACGAGGCACGGTTTTTGATATTGGTATCACTACTTCGAGAGCGATATACCGATTGTCGGAAATCATTCGGGTAAATGATTTAGCAGAGCTTCAAAAGCAAAAATATTATGGCGATGAATACGACAATGGGAATGGTTCCTTGATGCGGATTTTGCCTTTATTATTTTATATCAAAGGGAAGCCTATTCAAGCGCAATTTGATATTATTTGGGATGTTTCCGCGCTTACCCATCGGCATATACGTGCAGCCATGAGTTGCCTGATTTATTTAAAATTAGCCGAAAAATTGTTAGTCGGGCAAGATAAAATCGCAGCTTACGAAGCCATGCGAATAGACATTGCAAACTTTTGGGAAAAAATGGACTTCGCAATGGAGGAAAGAACGCATTTTGAAAAAATAATCCAAAATAACATTCAAAACGTGCCTGTAGATGATTTGAAAACAGGTGGCTATGTGATTGAAGTGCTAGAGTCCAGTATTTGGTTTTTTCTGAAAAAAGAGAACTATGAAGACACCATTTTGTCCATCATAAATCTCGGACATGATACGGATACTTCTGCCGCTATAGCAGGCGGTTTGGCGGGACTCTATTATGGATTGGAAGGAATGCCTGAAGATTGGATAAGGTCAACTGCACGATTGGAAGACATCATGGAGTTGGGCGATAAATTACACCAACTTTACAATTAATAGAAGATTTGAGATAAAAGATGTGAGATATGAGACTTTAATTTTGAAATCGTCAGTCTTACATCTCATATCTTAAAAAACTAGAAACGAAATGCCACTAAAACGCGCCATTGTTTGGTTTCGACAAGACTTGAGACTTCATGATAATGAGGCCCTAACGGAAGCCATTACCCATGCGGATGAGGTAATACCAATCTATGTCTTCGATGAGCGAGTATTTAAGGGTAAAACACGCTGGTTTGGTTTTCCTAAAACGGATAAATTTCGAGCAAAATTTCTTATAGAAAGCATCGAAGACTTACGTGAAAGCTTGCGCGCTATTGGTAGCGAACTCGTGGTGCGCGTGGGAAAACCAGAAGAAGAAATTTATAAATTAGCAAACGAACTGAAGTCCAGTTGGGTTTTCTGTAACCGAGAACGAACGCAAGAGGAAATAGAAGTACAAGACACACTCGAAGAAAACCTCTGGTCAATTGGGCAAGAACTGCGCTATTCGCGTGGCAAAATGCTTTACTATACCGCCGATTTGCCTTTTCCAGTCAATCATACGCCCGATGTATTCACGCAGTTTCGGAAGGAAGTAGAGCGTTTTGTCCAAATCCGCGAACCGATGCCTACGCCCACCAAAGAAAATATTAAACCTTCTAGTGCTAAAATAGACAAAGGTGATGTTCCAACGCTTGCTGATTTTGGACACGAGGATTTTACGGCGGATGAACGTGCTGTATTACCAATAAAAGGGGGAGAAACGGCAGGCTTGGATAGGCTTGATTACTATCTTTGGGACACCGATTTAGCACAAAGTTACAAGGAAACACGCAACGGACTCATCGGAGGCGATTATTCCACTAAATTCTCGCTTTGGTTAGCGCATGGCTGTTTATCGCCTAAAGAAGTATATTGGACGCTCAAGGAATATGAACAAGAACGCGGAAGTAATAAATCTACTTACTGGATATTTTTTGAATTGCTGTGGCGTGATTTCTTCCGCTTAATGGCTAAAAAATACAATAATAAAATATTCTATAAGCGTGGCCCAAAGCACGAAAAAGTATCTAAACTTCATAATGATGAACGTCTCTTACAACTTTGGATAGAAGGTCGTACAGGTATTCCATTTATAGATGCCAATATGCGCGAGTTGAAAGCAACGGGTTTTATGTCGAATAGAGGGCGGCAAAATGTAGCTTCTTTTTTAGTAAAGGACTTGCATGTCAATTGGCAAATGGGCGCAGAATATTTTGAGTCGGTACTAATTGACTATGATGTGGCGAGCAATTGGGGCAATTGGAACTATGTAGCAGGCGTTGGTAGTGACCCGCGCGAAGACCGCTATTTCAATATTTTAAAACAAGCCCTGCGCTACGACCCTAAAGGCGAGTATGTGAAACTTTGGTTGCCTGAACTGGCAAATGTACCAAGTGACAAAGTGCATCGTCCAGAGTTTTTAAGTTTTGATGAACAAACAAAATATGGCGTGAAATTAGGCGCGCAATATCCGAAACCGATGATTAATACTAAGAAGTGGAAGCGGTAAGCTGTACTAGCGAATCACCACTTCTTCGATATAGGCTTCGCCAAGTTCTTCATTTACGATTTTTTTGATTTTTTCCTTGCCATACGACAGTTCTTCCCGTAAAGGAGCTGAGGTAATAACGACGTATAATTTTCGGTTCCGAACTTTCAATTCAGAGGTGTAGCGTGTAATTGTCACGCCCATAGCTTGCTGCCAAATTTTGGAGACTTTGGTTTGATACACCTTCATCTTGATTCGCTTCGAGGAATCGAGGAAAGCTTGCATCGCTTCTTTCAATGTTACATCATTTGATTTTCTCATTTATTAAAATTTATGCCTTTTTTACTCAAAAAAAGCATCATATTTCCAAAATACTTTACCACATACCACCTGCTGCGCCAGCATCAAATCTTCACTATTGGCATCCACAAAATACCGCTCTACTAGTTGCCGAGAAATCACCTCGCCTTCTCCCACTTGTTCTTGTATTTCGTATTGGATAGGAAAAAACCGAATGCGTTTTTCTATACCGTTCATATCTTTCAATGTAATGATACTAAAAGGAATGGAGTTCAAGATACTATCGCGGCCTTTATTTTCATTTTCAAAGGCTTCGCCGATGACACTTTTGAAATTGCTTAAAAAACCTTCTACCTTTCCTTGTGATACCTTCCGATTGATAGCTGGGGTAATGTCATAAAAGGTTTGCAGAGCATAATCGCCACTAGCTGTCTTTTCTAGACGAAAAGAATTATTCTTTTGTTTCGGATATTCAATAGAAACTGCCGCAATATCGTCCACCTCCTGAGCGAAAATGCTTTTATCGCGCCACTTATCGCCCGATAAATTGAAGCGAAAACGCAAATTGCCTTCCCAAGTAGGCATGTGTATCACATAAGGTTGTTCTGCACCGTCCATAATCGCGTATGTGCCACGCTCGTCCACCGTTGCTCCACCGATATAGTAAGCGCGCAATTGTTCTCCTGCTTCATCATATAATTCTACTTTGATGCCTTGCGTCGCCAAGTCACGAATAATATCCGAGGCAGCCTTTGCAGGCGGGATGTATTGCATCTGCATTTCCTCAAAAGCGCGCATAAGATTATCTACTGCATTCGGTAAAGCGCGATGTTTTCCATTGTAAATCCAATAGCCATCTTTGCGCTCCAAAGTGGTCGTTTCTCCCGAACGTTGCGCGATAAATACCTTATGTATTTGGTCAGTATTTTCTACACTAAAGTTGCGGTCATTACTGATGACGGTACTTTTTTTACTCTGCTTATCGCTATTCAAATACCAAGCCGTAGCTGCGCCCGATGCAAGAAAAAGTATCAATAATATTAAAGTGCGTTTCATTGTTGAATTGGTATTAG
>JAHDCQ010000293.1 GCA_020629845.1 Saprospiraceae bacterium
TGATTTCAATAAAAATGGAAAATGGTCAATTTAGTATTTCACCCTTCCTTACACTTGTTTCAAAACACGCTTTTAAAAAGCGGTGCAAAGATAATTTTTTTCTTTAAACTACTTCAAGCGACGGATTACGTCTTCTGTTTTGTCGTATTCGCCATTACTGAAAATCAAGCCTGCGCTACCGCCTTTATCAAAAATGAAGTCGTAGCCTCTATCTGCTGCGTAATCCTCAATTGCTTGATATACTCGATCCTGAATTGGCTTCACTAGCTCTTGGCGACGCTTGAAAAGTTCACCTTCTGGCCCGAACTTACGGCGCTGTAATTCACGTACTTGCTTTTCGCGTTCCATGATTTCATCCTCACGCTGACGACGCGATTCGTCGCTCAATAGCACTTGCTCTGCCTGATACTTATTATACAAGCCTTTGATTTGGTCGTATTCCTGCGCTATTTCTTGTCGCCATTTCGATGCTAATCTATCTAGGTTATCTTGCGCGCCCTTATAGTCATCCACACTTTCCAATATTGTCTGAATGTCCACAGTTGCTATACGTTGTGCTTCACTAGAGAATGCGAATAATGCAACAAACGCAACAGCCATTATAATCTTCTTTCCAATTTTCATAAGTTTCTGTATTTTAAGGATGTAGAAATTAATTTAAAAATGAGTTCTTAGCCGTGGAGACAGGAAAGAAAATATACTTGTATTATTCATTTCTTTAATGCTCCTTATCAAGTTCAAAATTACAACTTTTTACCTGCTAAGACTTGTTGTTAAAACGTCAGGTCACAAGCCCGAATTGTTTGTTTGTTTGCAACTTGCTCTCTCTTAACGCCTTAGTGGAATCACTAGTTAATGCTAGGATATTTGCTTTAACCAAAGTTTAACTCGCAGCAAGCCGAAGGTGATTTTTTTTAACGGAAAAAAAGGAAGACTATGCCTCCTAAATCGGATTATCAATGTGTAGATTGTGCTTTTTATGACCAATTGGAAATATATGCTATGCACCGAAAAACGCTCATCATTCGCTACATTACTGTAGATGGCATAGTACAAACTAGCACCACACAAATCAAAGATTTACAGACGCGGAATAAAGCGGAATTTATAATAACGAGTACAGCTGAGTGGATTCGGTTGGATAGGATTGAAAAGATAGAGGAACTGTAAATATAATTTAGACGCTGATTTCCTATCAGCGTCTAAATTAGGCTCATGGAATATTTTAGCGGAACAAAGACTTTTAGGCACCATGGTGAAAAGTGTGGGTCGTTATTTTTTCTTACTTCAATGGAACGCGTTCCATTGGAATGAAAGGATTTCCGCTAAAATGTTTGAAGAGCCCTAAATTATTGTGCAATAATTCATCAGCTTAAGATTTCACACGCTCCCGTAAAAAGGCTGCAATTTCCTCTACCGATTGATTGACACCAATAATCATCCCGTCTTCATTGAGGAGAAATTTGGTAGGAATTTCACGTACGCCATAGAGTTTTGCAATCTCTGATTGAAAGTTGGTAAGTTCAGAGACATGATACTTCCAATTCAAATTATCTTTCTGAATAGCTGCCAACCAACGTTCTTTCTTCGTTTCGATACCGACACTCACAATCTCGAAATTACTAGCGTCTTGAAACGCTTTACCATGAAACTCTTGATACAATTGCACCAAAGCAGGATTTTCTACCCGACAAGGGCCGCACCAACTTCCCCAAAAGTCAAGCAGCACATATTTTCCTTCCAAATCACTCAACTCCATCGTCGTGCCATCAGGCATAGTGCCTGTGAAATTAGCTGCCCGTTCACCATTCACAAAGTTGGGGGTGAAATAAATTTTTCGACCTAAAAAGAAAGCAATTACGCCAATTAGCAAAAATGTCAATATCTTTGAAAAATTCATAGTTTCTAGATGTGAGATATGAGATGCTAGATGTCAGACTTTTTGGTATATCTTTATTCTAGATTACCCATATTATAAAAATGCGAACGTTCAATTTATCAGAACTGCCTACTTATGAAGTCTATCAATTGCTAATTGGTGCTATCGCGCCGCGACCAATTGCATTTGTTAGTACCGTAAATGCAAAAGGGCAAGCCAATCTTGCGCCTTATAGCTTCTTCAATGCCTTCAGTTCCAATCCTCCGATTGTCGTGTTTTCCTCGAATAGAAGAGTAACGGATAATTCTACGAAAGATACTTTAAATAACCTTCAAGAGACGGGCGAAGTTGTGATAAATATGGTGAATTATGCCATTGTACGACAAATGGCGATTTCTAGCATTGAATTTGGGGCAGAAGTGAATGAATTTGAACATTCGGGACTTACGCCTTTAGTCAGCACACAAGTACGCCCGTTTCGAGTAGCGGAAAGTCCGATACAATTGGAATGCAAAGTCCAGGATATTATCCCGCTAGGGGAAGCAGGTGGCGCGGGACATCTCGTGATCTGTAAGTTGCTATGTATGCACGTGCAAGAGGATATTTTGGGCGAAAAAAACCGCATCAACCCACACAAAGCTGACCTTATGGGACGTATGGGACGCTCCTACTATGTGCGCGCAAGTGGCGAGGCAATTCATACGGTCTATCAGTCTATAATGAAGCCTTGTATTGGTTATCCGAGTTTGCCCGAATCGGTGCGAGAGAGTACTATTTTGACAGGAAACGACATCGGAAGACTAGCGGGTTTGCTTGAAATACCCAATAAATATGCTATCGCTAAAGCACGTACAAAAGTGAATGAAATTTTGGAAAGCGAAAACGCCTTAGAGCAACTTCATGAGCGCGTACAGTTTGAGTTAGCGACGGAAAATGTAGCGTTTGCCGCAGCTCTTGCTTGGTTAGGAGACGAGCTTTAAACCACCACTTGGCAAGATTACTTTAAAGGCTGTCCCCTCTCCTACTCTACTCGCTACATCGAGGCTGCCTTTATTGAGTTTTACGAGTTCCTGCACCAAATGTAAGCCTAAGCCTGTACCTTTTTCGCCTGCGGTGCCTGCTTCGCTTTTGTCCTGGTTTAGTAAGAAAATATCGTGTAGTTTTTCCTTTGGAATACCGACTCCTGTATCTCGCACTTGAATGCGTACACCTTCGATAGTGTCCTCTGCCTCTATTTCCACCTTACCGCCTACTGGAGTATATTTAATCGCATTGTCTATCAAATTTCGGACAATGGTATGCAAAGCATTTCTATCAGCGAAGACTTGTAGCTCTATCGGTACTTTAGAGACGAGGCTTAAATCTTTATCCTTTGCCATTTTTTTGAAGAGGTGTACATTTTCCTCTACAACATCCGCGACCCGTAATGTATTGGGATGATAAGGCATTATGTTTTTTTGCATCAATGCCCAATTGAGTAAATTATCGGTGAGTTTATTCAAGGCTAAAGCTTCTGCCTCAATAGTGCTGCCGAAAGCACTTAGGGTTTTAAAATCTTGCTTTTGGAGCAAATAATTGACTTTCTTTGTAATGCCTCGGAAGGCAAGGGCGGGTTTGCGAAGGTCGTGTCCGATAATGGCAAAAATGCGGTCTTTGACATTGTTGAGTTGCTGCAATTGCTTATTCTGCTTGGCGAGTTGGTGCTCATTTTCGCGCTGCTGCGTGATGTCTGTTATAAAAAAAGTATAGCCTAGCAGTTTATCCATTTTGAAATATTCGGATGCTTTAATCGTGAAAAGTCGCGATTGTCCGTCTATTTCCAATTTAAACTCTTCAATAATACCTGTATTTGTAATCAAGGTATTCAGCAAAGCTTGCGCTTCCGTTACTAACATGCGACTATGATTTGTGACAGCATCTAATAAATTTTTACTTCCCTCTTCCAGACTCAAAAGTATAGATGCTTGCTGATTGGACTGTAGGACATTATACTCTGTATTTGTGAATACTACAAAGTCCGAAATGGAATCGAAGGTGTCACCTACTACATCCAGAGAAGTATCTTTAAACAAACGATAATCCGTCAGTAACCAAGAAATAACAAGCGCGAAAAACATGTGAAAAACAACTGTATTAGGAATCCGATAGTTTACTCCAGTTGCTGTCCAAGACGCATAGGTTACCAAAAACACTGTCCCTGCATAAGCAATAAATAGCACCCATTTGCCTAGTTTAAACTTTTTTTCTTCAATGATACTCTTGAGCAAGACAGGCATAATGATACAAATCAACGTCAAACTGCTTATCAAATAAAAGTACATCCATGGGCTATCATAATTCGCATAATACTGCCAATAGCCATTGATTTTTTCAGGGGCGAACTTATAAATCACCCGATTCCATAGCAGAGGAATATAGATTAACTGCACTACTATTTCGAGTGCCGTAAATCCCCAATTAAAATAGGATTCGTATTTATTTCCTTTAAAAGGACGGATGTACCACCAAGTACAAATATCCATAATAGCTACCTGCACAAATATCGCAATGCTATGAAAGCTCGCTAAGGTACTAGCAGTAGTAAAATTATCTATTTGTGGCAAATAGAATTCCGAACAACAACGAAAGGCCAGCAACACAAATGCCAGCGCATTGAGTTGTACAAGTATCGTTCGATTGTAGGAAAACAACAGGTGAGTAGCATACACTACATTAATGATGAGTAGTATGACAAAGTAGATAAAACTGTCTGGTGCAAACATTGTATCTATTTAAAGTTACTTCAAAAGTCAGGATATGTTTGCTATAAGTTGGGTTAAAGGTAAGGTTTTTCAACAAAAAGAAATACCCAAGCAATCTCTTAAAGACTACTTGGGTATATATATTAGTTAGTTAGTAACGCTTACTCCTAAGCGTCCTTTTCTTTTATATCATCTATGGCTTCGTCTACAGCCTCCTCTGCTGCTGCTGCTACCTCATCCACCGTTTCTGTAGCTTCTTCAACTGCAGTTTCCGTAGCCGTAGCTGTTTCAGCAGCTCCACCGCCACCGCTCTTACGACGACGACGACGCTTCTTCTTACCCTCATCGCCACTTGCTGTGCTGTAGGTTTCATTGAAATCTACAAACTCAATTAAAGCCATTTCAGCGCCATCACTTCTACGAAAACCAAGCTTAATCACACGTACATACCCTCCTGCACGCTCCCCCACCTTAGCAGCTAATGGGCCAAATAATTCCTTAATCGCTTCTTTGTTCTGTAAGTAGCTGAATACTACCCGACGATTGTGCATGGAATCATTCTTTGCCTTCGTCACTAATGGCTCAATAAACTGACGCAAAGCTTTTGCTTTCGCTAAAGTTGTCTTAATACGCTTATGCTCAATTAATGAAATAGCTAAATTGCGCAACAATGCTTTTCTATGTCCGGCTTTACGCCCTAAGTGGTTGAATCTTTTACCGTGTCGCATGACATCTTTGTTTTAGTAAAGTGAATAACTTCGCAGCAGCCCTATGCAATTGAAAATGGATAATTAAAAATTGAAAATTATTAATATCAAGCTTCCAACTATATGATGCTTACTGCAAATTGAAAATGGAGAACTAAAGCTTTCAATTCTCCATTTTCAATTCTCCATTAATTAGTCTTCGTCTAATTTATACTTCGATAAATCCATACCGAAGGTTAAGCCTTTTTCTTGTAGCAATTCTTCAATTTCTACAAGCGACTTCTTACCAAAGTTACGGAACTTCAATAGCTCGTGGGTATCGTATTGTACCATTTCACCGAGACTATTGATTTTAGCAGCCTTCAAGCAGTTGTAAGCCCGTACAGAAAGATCGAGATCCTCCAATGAAGTCTTCAACAACTTACGCATGTGTAGAATATGCTCATCTACTACATCATCTTGACGACTAGATGGACTATCGAAGGTGATGTTTTCATCCGTAATCAACATCAGGTGCTGAATCAAGATACGAGACGCTTCACGCACCGCATCTTCTGGATGAATCGTACCATCTGTTCGTACATTGATGGTCAATTTTTCGTAGTCCGTGCGTTGTCCTACACGCGTATTTTCGATATTGTACGCCACATTTTTGATAGGCGTATAGATAGCATCTACTGGTATCACACCGATAGGTGCATCCTTTGGCAAGTTTTCGTCCGCAGGTACATAGCCACGTCCTTTTGAGATAGTTAGCTCCATCTCTAGAGTCACAGAAGGCTCCATTGTACAAACCACCAAATCAGGATTCATTATCTTGAATAGGTTGGTGTTTTCTTCAATATCACCTGCTACAAACTGCTCCTTACCACTCACGGTAAGGTATATTTTTTCCTCTCTGATTTCGTCGTCCGTAATCATTTGGCGAATACGAACCTGCTTCAGATTCAGGATAATATCTACTACATCTTCCACAACTCCTTTAATGGTAGAAAATTCGTGGTCTACCCCCGCAATACGTACTGCTGATATAGCAAAACCATCGAGTGATGATAGTAAAACTCTACGTAGAGAGTTTCCAATAGTTTGACCGAAGCCCGGTTCGAGAGGTCTGAATTCAAAAGTACCCTCAAAGTCATTCGCTTTCTGAAGGACAATCTTATCAGGCTTTTGAAACGTAAGAA
>JAHDCQ010000294.1 GCA_020629845.1 Saprospiraceae bacterium
GAAATTTTATTCGTCCAAAATACATAGCCCTCACTATGACAATTCCCTTTCAGTTTTCCATTATTCATGCTCTAATCAGATAGTATGCAAAAATTAGTACTACCGATTATATTACTTTTTCTTATTGGAATTGCTTGTTCCGATATACAAGACTTAACAGATTTCGATA
The DNA here is from genome assembly GCA_020629845.1 of Saprospiraceae bacterium. Classification (GTDB taxonomy): domain Bacteria; phylum Bacteroidota; class Bacteroidia; order Chitinophagales; family Saprospiraceae; genus JAAUTG01. The sequence goes on from JAHDCQ010000294.1 coordinate 170, forward strand.
AGTTGGATAACAATCCTGAATTTGCTTTGCCGCTTATCAATTCTACCTTTACATTACAAGATGTATTGGAAAATGTAGATGATAACGCCAGCGTGCTAGTAGATAGTGATGGTTTGCTTCGCTTCTATTATGAAAGCGACACCACTACTAGAACAAGTCTAGAGGTATTTGATGTCATCAATAGTACCTTGCCACCACTAGTGCCTGTGATTGATTCCTTGATTGGATTTCGAGTAGTTAATACAGCAGGGATTGGTGTAGATTTGGTTATTTTCAAAGAAGGGCGTTTGGAATATTCTTTCCTCAACCCACACCAAAGCGAGCTAGATGTAAAGGTTTCACTCTTGCAAATGTTCAAAGACGGAGAACCATTGGTACAGGAACATACCATCGGTCCATTGCAAGCCCTTCCGCTTTCCCAATTCGACCTTGCAGGCGTGGCACTCGACCCGCAAAATGACTCGCTTTTTGTACGCTACGAAGCCTACAACGAGGCCAATGAACGTGTGAAAGTCAATAACTTTCTGCTTTTACAAAAGGATGTCCAATATTCCTATGCTTCTGGCGTATTGGAATCTACTATTCTAGAAAATACCAATGATACACTTGCTTTTGACATCTATGATAATGTAAGCGGAAGCGTCTATTTTGAAGACCCTAAAGTGGTCATAAACATCGGCAATTCCTTTGGGCTACCCGCCAATATCAAGGTCAGTCGCTTTGATTTTCTAACGAAAGAGGGCGACATACTGCCACTTGAAAGTGAATATATTGACAATGGATTTGCGTTCAATTTCCCAGATTTTGATGAAATAGGGGAAACTAAGGAAACTCAATTCATATTCGATAATTCCAACTCTAATCTAAGCGATGTGATTGCTGCCCAGCCTGTGGGGTTAATCTACGAACTGGATGCCATTACCAATCCAAATCAAGATACGCGTGGTTTTCTTACTGATTCCAGTGCGTTTTCGTATAGTGTAGAAGCTGATTTTCCGCTCTATGCCAGCATTCGAGCATTGGAAGTCAAAGACACCTCCGATTTTGATATTAATATAGATAATATTGACAATATCGAAGCCTTAGAATTTAAGCTAATCACGGAAAACAATGTGCCGCTTTCGGCTGCCGTACAAGCCTATTTTGCTTCTGGTAATCAGGTATTGGACTCGCTATTTGTTTCAGAAAAACAAAATATCATAGAAGCTGCAAGCGTAGATGTAAATGGCAATGTGACAGCAACAAATAGCCAAACCATATTTATTCCATTCGATAAAAATCGCATTCAAAATCTAGACAAAGCCAATAAAATCTATCTGCACGCCGTCTTCAATACGGAACAAAACAATGATACTTCCGTACGTATCGAAAACGGGCAGGAGTTGAATGTGCGGGTTGGCGTGAAAATAAAATACTAGTATTAGGTACAAAGTATTAAGTATTAGGTACTTACTTCCCCTTAGAAAAAGTACCTAATACTTAATACCCTATACCTAATACCACACAGTTACTACTAAAAAAAATATGAGTTATACTAAAATATTGGGACTATTCCTATGTCTCCCTTTTATCAGTTTTGCACAACAAGAACTCAATCTACATACCCTCAATCTATGGCAAAGTAATCGCCTAAACCCTTCCTATATGCCCGAAAATGGGCTAACAATTGGCTTGCCGAGTGTGTATAATGGCTTGGCGATAAGTAATATCGCGCTTAGTGATATTCTACAAGAAAATGACGCTGGGGAAACTATTATTAGTCTCGCCAACGCAATAAATAAGTTGGAAGATAGCAATACCATTCGCAATAATTTCAACTTAGAAACCCTAAGTTTCGACTTTCGTTTGAAGAACGATATGCACTTGAGTCTGCACCATGCCATGCGTTTCAATGCCTTTTTGGATTATCCTAAAAGTCTTACAGAATTACTTTGGCAAGGCAATGCTGCCTACATTGGAGAAAATGTAGAATTCGCGCCTGCTTTTGATGTCATCGGCTATCACGAATTTGGACTAGGACTGGCAACGACTATTGGCGATAATATTAGTGTAGGTGCAAAGTTGAAATTGCTAAACGGCATCGGACATGCTGGCACTACGGGTGATAATCGGAGCTTAAGTCTACATACCGATGAGGATATTTATCAACTGACCGTAGATGGTGATTATCGCGTCAATTCTTCCTTCTTTCTGGAATATGATGGCTTTGATGAATTGAATTTTAATTTTCCATTTGGTAGCACTAACGCGCTCGATTGGGTATCGAAAAATGTGGGTATTGCTTTAGATTTGGGGGCAACTTATCAATTTGAAAAGGGAAATATTGGAGTGAGTTTACTAGACATTGGAAGCCTGCGCTGGCGCACCAAAGTTAGCAATTACACCATAGATGGGACATACGAATATGACGGGCTAGATGTAGTACGCGACTACCTAGAAGGCGAACTTAGCTTTGAAAGCGCGACAGATACCCTACGCGCTATTTTTGAAGTAGAGGAACGCGAAGAAGCCTACACCACAGCATTACCAGCTAGGCTCTACGCTAGTGCGCGCTATGAAGTGCTGCCCAAAACAAATTTGAGTTTCATTTTTTTGGGGGAAAATTATCAAGATAAATTCCGAAGCTCTATTGGTCTAAATGCTCAATATCAAGCCATAGATTGGTTATCGGTGGGCGCGGCTTACTCGGTTTTTGATGGTGGTAATGCCGCCTTTGGACTCAATGCGAATGCACAATTAGGCGCAGTACAAGTATTTGCGATTACCAACAATATCGGAGGTATATTTAATAGTAGAGCAAATCAATTCGTAGATTTTCGAGTGGGGTTGAACTTGCTTTTGCAGCGGAATGAGTTGGGTAAAAAATAACATAAAAACCTCCTCACCGTTGAAACGGTGGGCTGAAAGACGATTTTTTAGATTTTTTCAGCCCACCAATTCATTGGTGGAGGTCATTGTAAAAAATCATCCCTTCCAAATCAAAAAGCCATCTTTCTTATCTATTTTCCCTTCATCTAGTAGGAAATCAATCACTTTCAGCACTTGATTACGGCGTTTTGGCGTGAAGGAATCAACTAATTCATGCAAATCTAATTGCTCTTTGCGAAGCAGGCGTTCTATTTTGGTCGCATAGCTGGCATATTCATCTTTGGAAACGCTGGCTTTTCGTCGTTCCAGACAGAAATCACATTTACCACAGGGCAGGGCATCTTTTTCATCAAAATATTCCAGTAAAAGTTGGTGCCGACATTGCTCTTTTTCTGCGTAGGCAATAGCTTTTTTGATACGCTCGTAATGGCGAGTTTTTAGAAATTTCTGTCGCTTATGGTCAATGGCTAAATTATCGGCATCTACACGCTCGTGTAGGAATACCAATTGCGGCATGTCTTTTTGTGGCAAATAATCAATCACTTTATCTTGCTGCATTTTTTCTAAGGCAGTACTTAGGTTATGCCGACTCATCTTGAGCTTTTCCGCTAATTGTTTTTCTCGAATTTTAATAAAACCATGAAACGCCCCTTGATATGTCCGTAAAATAGTCTTCAAAATAGGGTCAAATCGGGCATTTCGCATTTGGTAATCATAGAGTTGATCTTTCCCTACCTTGATTTGCAATTGCGAAGGCAGATAAATCGCTTCAGATAGTGCGATACATTCTGCCTGTTCTAGTATTTTTAGGGCATTAAATGTTTCTACAATATTGAAGCTATATTTTTTCGTAAAGTCTACAATATCAAAATCATAGGTTTGATTTGCACCGCCACCAACTGCCAGTTGAAAATGACTCCCCAATGCCCGATAGACTTGTCGAATCGTCTCCATTTCTGGAAAAGCTTGCTCATAATTCGTTTCTAGGCGTTTCTTATCCGCTTCACTATATAGCAAAACCGCAAAGGACTTTTTCCCATCGCGTCCTCCTCTGCCTGCCTCTTGAAAATAGGCTTCTAAGCTATCCGGCAAATCCATATGTACTACTGAGCGTACATCAGGTTTATCAATTCCCATACCAAAGGCATTGGTACTCACAATGATGCGTATCTTATCATTTATCCAAGCATCTTGCTTTCTAGAGCGCGCCTCGGCGGGTAGACCTGCGTGATAGAAATCCGCTGAAATGCCTTTTTTTTGTAGAAAAAGCGCGATTTCCTTCGTCTTCCGCCTATTGCGTACATACACCACGCCCGAACCCTTCACTTTCTGCACTATATCGAGCAATTTATTGAGCTTATGTTCATCGCGTAGCACCACATATACCAAATTGTCGCGGGCAAAACTGGTTTTAAACACTTGCTGGTCTTTAAAGACTAATTTTTCCTGAATATCTTTTTCTACTTCGGTGGTTGCCGTTGCAGTAAGTGCTAAAATAGGCGTATCGGGTAGCAAGTCGCGCAATTCTGCTATTTGTAAATAAGGCGGGCGAAAATCATAACCCCATTGCGAAATACAGTGCGCTTCATCTATCGCCAACAGATTGACATTCATTTTAGCGATACGCTCGCGAGCGAGCTCTGTCATGAGACGTTCGGGCGAGAGATAGAGCAGTTTTATTTTACCATAAATGCAATTATCAAGCGTGCGGTCAATATCGGCATAGCGCATACCAGAGTAAATGGCAACGGCTGGAATATCTCTTCGCTTTAATTGGTAGACTTGATCTTTCATTAAAGCAATCAAGGGCGAAACCACGATACAAATCCCTTCTTTGCAGAGTGCAGGCACTTGATAACAGACCGATTTGCCACCGCCCGTAGGCAGCAAGGCAAGCGTATCACGTCCATCGAGTACGGACTGTATAATTGCTTCTTGAGCGGGACGAAAATTCGGATAGCCCCAATATTGCTTTAATATGTCGAGTGGTTTTTTCACCCTGTAAAAGTAGCGATTTGTATGGATTTTAGGAAAGCGTTAAAGCAGTATAGTTATATAAAGTAAAAACTAAACATTTCGTTAAAGTGAGAAAATAATCGTTCCGCTTGTAACTATTTGATAGTTCCAAGCGTCAAGTCTATGAAATCACCGAACAGTTCTTTGAAAAAATAAAAATTACCACTTGTTCAAAATTTTATTTTGTTTACAAAAATTTAATTTTCATTTACAAAATAAAATATGGAATCAATGTAACTTTGCGTTCGCATAAACGTCTTATATCGACGATTTACAAGTACATATCGAATAAAAACGCAAAGCATTAGATTTTATATGAAATTTGAAATCAACACCGATATACAAAACAAAGTTTTAAAAAATTTAACAAATAGGTTCTTAAATAATGTTAGTGACAACGCACAACTAATTTTTGAAGAACAGCAAATTAAAAAAGAAATGAGAACGTTACATCCGATTGTTTATGCTTTTTGTCTTTTAATCAGTTTCGTAGCTAACGCAACAACAGCACCACACAGTATTTTTGATAGTTTTCAGGAAGAAGACGTATTGGATATTACTATAAGTACCAATTTCGAGCGCATCCTGAATGATATGAAATTAGAGGAATACCAGCCTGCACAGTTTTCGTACAAAATGGACGGACAGACCTATAATTGGGATATTAAGGTTAAGCAAAGAGGCAGGTTTAGGCGGCGGACATGTGAAATGCCTCCATTGAAGTTGAACTTCTCCAAGAAAGACTTGGAACAGGAAGGTTTGGCGAAGTTTGATAAAATGAAACTCGTCACTTACTGTATGGACGACGGCACGGGTAAAGAGAACGTATTAAAAGAATATTTAGCCTACAAATTATACAATGAATTGACTCCTTATAGCTTCCGTGTACAGTTGGTACGCGTGGCTTATGTAGATACTCAAAAATCAATGCGAAAAATCAAGCGTTTTGGTTTTTTGATTGAAAGCACCAGTGAATTAGAGGCACGTATTGGCGCAGAAGAAGTTGAAAAACACGGTATTGCAGCTAGTGAGTTGCACCAGAAGCAAGAGGCTTTAGCTGCTGAATTTCAGTATCTTATTGGAAATGCAGACTGGAATACGGCTGTTATGCACAATACCAAATTGATGCAAAAGTCGCCTGATGCACCTGTAATATTAGTGCCTTATGATTTTGATTTTTCTGGTTTGGTAAATGCAGCTTATGCAAAGCCAAATAGAAATGTAGGACAGGAAACAATTACACAGCGTGTATTTATGGGTAATGCTCCTAGTAATCGTACAGCGATGCAAAACTATTTCCAAAGTAAGAAAAGCGATATGTACGAAGTCATTAATAATTTCAAATTCTTGAATTGGGATGTGCAATTAGAAATGACAAATTATTTGGATACTTACTTTAATCCTGCTGTGGATAATGTGGACTATATAGATAGTGCAGTAGGGAAATAAA
>JAHDCQ010000295.1 GCA_020629845.1 Saprospiraceae bacterium
CTAGTGCATCAACCCATAAATAACGTTCCTATTCATTGGCTTAATGCGCTAACAACTTCTACTATTCTGTTAGCTAAAGCATAGAGAAGTAAGCTATTTCAGGACAATACAAAAATGCCTATAATTTTTGTTATGTTGAATCAATCTAAATTTTGAACTTAGTCTTACCACTAAACTAATCCGTTTTTGTCTGATTACTTATCTTAATAATTTACTAAGGCTCAGAATATTTTTTGTAGCATAGTGGCTTTATAGCATATTTGCTTAAAAAGCATTTTTTAAGTCAAATGAAATCACCATGTTAAAGAAATTTTTCCGATTGTTGAGCGCGCTCGCGCTTGGCTCAGTAGGCCTTATTCTCTTGTTGGGTATCATCTACTTGATTAAACCAAATTGGATACAAAATGGCGCGCGTTCCATCTTTTATCCCAAAGTCAACATTAGCGATACGTACATGAACAAAATCGTAGTAGAAAATCCTGAGGTGTATGAACTCATGCACATCGCTTGTGGCTTAACGAATACCTTTCAAGAAGATGCCAATCTACTCCGCAAAAATACAGACTACTACCAAGCAGTCGAAGCCTGGTTTGCAGACCATAGCGAACATGAATTAGTAAATACTTTAGAGAAAGCCTTACGTAAGAATGATTTTCGCTGGGCAGTAGGTGCGACACGAGTACTATCCATGAATTATGACTTAAGCGAAGACGGGCAACTAGTGACTAATAATCTGCTTTCCACTAAGCCTTTATTATTTAAACTCTTCAAAAAACGTACCTTCCTGATGCCCAATCACATTAAGGTGATAGAAGATTTTGCACAGCAATCTAATTTTAAGCAGTTTTATAAACAACAAAAAAAGACGCGAAAAAAACTCAATAAGCAGTATAACAAACTCTGCAATTTCGAGGATATGCAGGCTTGGCTGGAACAAAAATTTTCTAATAAGGCACAATCGTATCGTATTATCTATTCGCCATTAACGGGCGGCTTTCACAATACCATTTCTTTCGAGGATAAAAACCGAAAAGCTACTCAAAACTTGATGTTTGTAAACGCTCCGCGTTGGAATCCCGACACGCTTTCTGCTAAGGATTTGGAAATTAATTCCAGCCGACAAGCACGGGTAGTTTTCACGGAGATCAATCATAATTACGTCAATCCACTTACCGACCAATACCTTGCAGAACTAGAAGCCGCTATGCCCGATTATAAGCGTTGGAATGATGAGAAGCAAGGCTATAAAAGTGCCTATGCTACCTTCAATGAATATATGACTTGGGGTGTATTTTCTCTATATGCGATGGATACTTATAGCGCGAAACATATTGATGAAATCGTCAAAGTTCAAGCAGATTTCATGGATGACTTTAGAGGTTTTCCACGTTTTACTACTTTCAATAAGGAACTGATGCGACTTTATAAAGCTAAAAACAAACCACCTATCGAGGAGTTATATTTACCTATGTTGGAATGGATGAAAGAGAAAGTACCTTAGTACATTGTAAATTAAATAGCTTCGTGTTTTGACCGCGCTTATTTTTTCGGTATTTGAGGCACAAAATTGGAAACATAACGGGTTATGAAGTCCGATTTTGAAACGAAAAATACTGGAAAAAGAAGTAGTCATAAATGCGAAGAAATTTATTTTACAATGTACTTAGGAACGGAAGAGAGATTTTTGATTTTTTTGGAAAAAATATCACAATGGCTTATAGCGAATTATTAGCGGAACGTGTCCGTTTAGCACTAGAATTGCAAGAGGCAAGCTTTGAGGAAAAGAAAATGATGGGTGGTCTTTGCTTTATGGTAGATGGTAAAATGTGCTGTGGCGTTCATTTTGACAAGAAAAAGGAAACTGATTTACTGATGGCAAGAATTGGTGCAGTGGCAAAAGCATCTGTTCTAGAACGTGACGGTATTTATCCTATGGATTTTACAGGTCGTCCGATGAAAGACTATATTTTTGTAGCCCCTGAAGCCCATGATACAGAAGAAGACTTAGCGCATTGGGTAGCCTTATGTCTGGCATTTAACCCATTAGCAAAGGCAAGCAAAAAACGGAAGAAAAAGTGAATGGCATTGGATAAGACAAAAGGCCCAACTTGGAAATCCAAATCGAGCCAAAAGTCAATATCCTGAATCGTTGGTGTAGTTTATTTGTAATACGAGTAAGAGTTTGTTTATCATTTTTTCAAATAAAAAAGCAAAATATTAAAAATATATTAAATTTTAAAAACTCTTTGAAAATATCCGCTCATTTCGTCCACTAACATCTCTTTCTCGTCTTCCAACGCAATCCCTGATAGGACTTTCGCCAATCGCTTTTTATACTCTAACTGCATCATACGCCCTATTTGAATACGCTGTGCCTGTGGGGAACCTGCCCCGTGCATGCTTTCTGTGAGATAGCCAACGGCATTGCGACCGAGGGTCATATTTTCAATCAAACGTAGCATTCGCATACGCTCTTCTGTACTAAAATCTGCTTTGCCGCGAAGGTATTTTTTCACTAATGCTCCTATTTCGGGATTATTTAAGTCTTGCTCGGAAGGCATCGTTGCGACTAGTCCTCCTCCTAAGTCTTGCGCTAAACGACCTATCTCATATGGCATTTTCGTGACGTGATGTTTGCAAACATTAGCCAACATTTCATCACAAATATAAGCTCCTGATTTGGTAGCCTCTCCCTGATAAGAAGCAGCTATACCCGTGCCATAAATCGTTTCATTCAGATGAGTCATTTGTACTAACTTATCTTTGATATGCGAAGCACGTGGCACTCCATTCATCTCAGCAACAGCAGCAGCAGCTCCTATCAACACATCCCCTACTCCACTTTTACAGACATAACTTCGGCGATGATAAGTCGTAAATCGCTCGACGAGCATGGCAGCAAAATCATATTCACCATCCATGAAAATATATTCATTCGGAATGAAAACATTTTCAAAAATGACCATTGCTTCCTGTCCGCCATATTTTGCATTGCCTACATCAATATCACCTGTTTCCATACTGCGCGTATCACACGACTGTCGCCCGTAGATGTAGGTAATGCCCTTTGCATCCACAGGTACTGCCCCAATGATAGCAAAATCTTTATCGTTTTCGCGCAGGCGCATAGTCGGCATCACGACCATATAATGCGAATTGATGCAGCCTGTCTGGTGTGCTTTCGCACCTGTGATGTATACGCCTTCTGAAGTGCGCTTGTTGATATGCACAAAAAGGTCTTGGTCAGCTTGTTGGTGTGGGGCTAGGCTGCGGTCACCTTTCACATCAGTCATAGCACCACCTACTACATAATTGTAGCGGTGCATGGCTGTCAAAAAGGCTTTTAGGCGATTGTGATAATTGGTATTATAGGCTTCATCCATCTCAAAAGTGACGGAATAGAGCGCGTTAAAGGCATCCATACCCACACAACGCTGGAAGCAAGTGCCAGTGAGTTGTCCGAGTCGGCGTTGCATTTTATTTTGTAGTACCAAATCCTCCACGCTCGTGCAAACGTGCAAAAAGCGACTTACACGCTCGCCTGTAAATGGCGAAATTACGGATGCCAGTTCAGGCGCAGCCACAGCTAAATCGTAGGTTTTTGCCATCGCATTAATAGATGGGCGAATCATAGTATGTTCTACATAATCTTCGACCAATTCCCCGAAAAGATAAATCTTTAAATCCCGCCCACGCAGTGAATTGATATAGTCTTCGCCTGTGTGTATTTTTACTTTTTGGGTAGATGCTGTTAATGCCATGCTTTTCAATGTAGAAGTGAAAACCGAGAAATGTAGAATGTAGAAGTAAAAATTTGTCTTTGACAAATTTTATTCTCCCTTTTACATTGCACATTCTGCGGTTCTATATTGATTTAGGGTAGTGGTCAAAAGCAAGTGATAAAAACTCAGCACTTCAAGGGAGCATGCTCCCTTGGACGAAAGTATCACTCGTTATCTTACACCACCTGATTTAGTTCAATTTATATTTCCCTATCACTTGCGATTTTAAGCTGCCTACGTACAAAACGCCATCAAACTCATTCGCGCTAGTGATTTGATAAAATACACCTGTTGTATCTTGTAGGCTTCGCAAAGGCGTACCATCTTCATCAAATTCAATCACAATTCCATGCGGAGGAGCTGGTTCTGCACCTGTTAAAGCAGTGGGCAAACGATAAATCATTTTGCGCAAAAAAGGCTTATCAAAAAGCGGTTCGATAGCTGGCACGCGCAAATCGGGGCAGGCAAGCCAATAGCTCCCCTTTCCATTATAGTGAATATTATCAGGAAAACAAGGGAGTTCATTTACCCAAACCTCTGATTGTCCCTTTTTTGGGCCTTTCAGCCAATATTTATGGATACGCAGCCCCATCGTTTCAGTCAATAACAGATAGTCTCCACTTGGCGCGATGGCCACGCCATTCGCGAACAACAGCTCCTCTAGTTCCGTTTTTGTCTCTTTTGTACTAGGATTATAGCTCAACAGACGACCACTTGGCTGCATTTCCCAGACTTCTTTCAACACATCATGCCCACGTTGCGTAGCATCCGTGAAGTAAATAATGCCATCTTTTGCAATGTCTAAATAATCGGCAAAAACAATTTCAGTTCCATCCACTTCTTTTGTGAGTGTTGTAATCGTTCCCGTTGAATCAATAGAAATCAAGCCCTTATATCCATCTGCCACTATCAGATTGCCGCTTGTATCAAATTTTAAACCTAAGGGGCGACCTTCTGTATTCGCAAATTCTTCGACTTGCTTGCCATCCATACTGAAACGTACAATTCGTCCATCTTCGAAGCCTGTATAAAACATACTGTCTGGTCCGAAAGCAATATCCTCTGGGCCAACGCCAACACCTTCAATGACTTTTTCGGCAGCAGCTAATTTATTATTAACCGCAAAAACGCCCGTTAAGCCAGGATTAGGAGGCGGTGTAAAAGCGGCAGGTTCTAAATCTACTGGCCAAAAGCAGAGATATAGTAAACCAATACCTAATAATAGTAGTAGTAGCTGTAAGATTCGTTTCAACATATTCGTTTTGTTTTGATTGATTCTTAGCCTTTACTTTTCCGCCACTACTTTCAAATCCTTTGCAAAATCCTCAAAAGCAGGGCGCAGGTCAGGTATGTTTTTTGACATCATGCCCAGCATCATACCTGAGAAATTTTCTTTCATCAAAAGCTTCGTTGAGCCATCACTATTGGATATGAGTGTAAATGTGCGAATGCCTTTAAACAAACCAAATGGCATACCACCTTGCCAAACCATTTTGCTATTTGGTGTTAGTTCTGCTACCTTCACAGGAAAGGCACGGTTTGGACTAATTTTGGCGAAGACTTTTATCTTTTTGCCTAATGCAATATCGCCTTCTACCCTATCTACTGTAGAGTTCCAATTTGGATAGTCGGCAGCATTAGTCAGGTAATTCCAAATTTTTTCTGGACTTGCCTTAATATCTGCGGAAACACTGTATTCTAAGGAGGAAGAAGTTTGTTCTCGATTTGCTTTTATCATCCTGTGATTCGTTTATGAAAAAATGTAAACCTACTTGCAAGATAAGGAGTTTATGATAAATATGCTTTTAGTAAAGCCAAACCTCTTGCTAGAAATTTCGGGTACTCCTTATCCAAAGTTAGTACATAGTTGAGTAAATTTACATTTCGCGCCATCATCAGAAACTCCAAATTCGCTTCCTCTATCTGCGCGTTTGGGTTAGTTACATGATAGCCTTCCAAAACATAATCTTTCACGAACTGGTAAGAAAACGCTTCATGGTTTTGGTATTCATGCAAAAAAATAGCGAGGTCTTGAATGGGCTGTCCAAGTACAACATCCTCGAAATCTAAAACTCCTATTTCATTTCCATTTATTTTAATATTCCAGGGATTGAGGTCGCCATGTAGCAATTGTGGTGCTTTTGATTCGTAGAGCTTTTTGAGTTTTGAGTTAAGTTCGGGGATTACTGCGTCCATCAAGTCTACAAATTCTGCACTTACTTTTCCCTTTTGTTGTGCTTCTTTATAGACGACTGCTTCATCGCGAAAATAAAAGACTTTATTCCATTTTTTAGGCTGTAAATCGCTAGCAAGCTTTATGTTTTTTGCTACGGAATGCAAATTGCCAATTTGTTTCCCTAAGTTGATAAACGCGTCTTTGCTTTCATTGCTATAGAAATCCACACCTTCCAACCACTTGAATAGTCCAATACGATAAACTGTGTCCGATACTTCATCTTTATGGATAGAAAAGCCCTGCCCTTCCTTGTTTTCAATCAATTCTGCGACTCGACAAGTGCCGCTTTCTTTTATCCCTTTAAGCAAAATTACCTCGATTCTATTATCGTCAATGCTGCTGCTTACATTGTCATAGATTTTTAAGGCATATTGCTTTCCAGTAGTATCTATTGCCTTGTAGATGGTAGAGGTGTGATTGGCTAAAAACTCAAC
>JAHDCQ010000019.1:0-2288 GCA_020629845.1 Saprospiraceae bacterium
CAAACGGCACCCGATGCTACCACGCCGCTCCCTGTGGAAGTAACATTTTCGGTGCCAGGCGGCTTCTACGACGATGCCGTTCGCCTAGAACTCAGCGCGCCAGCAGGAGCGACCATCTACTATACTGTGGATGGGCGTGCGCCCCTGCGTAAGGTAAAAAAGTACAAAAACCCCATCACTATCCGTAAAAGTATGACTATCCGTGCCGTAGCGTTCCTGAATAAGCAGCGCGGACTGGAAACGGGACACACCTACCTCATCGAAGAACATAAAAGTGCCTTACCTACCGTTGCTTTAGCGATAAAACCCTCCATTCTATTCGATAAAGAGCATGGTTTATTTATGGAAGGCAGTAATGTCATAGATTCCACGATTCACAAAAAAGGGGCAAATTACTGGGATAGAAACGAACACACCATCCATTGCCAAATATTTGAGACCGATGGCCGCGAAGTCTATAATAGCAGAATGGGCATGCGCTTGTTTGGTGGTTTTAGTCGGGCATTTCCACAAAAATCTTTAGCTCTCATTGCGCGCGAAGACTATGGTGATAAGCGCGTTCGACACCAATTACTCGGCAAAGGCAGCAAGAAAAAATACAAATATTTAGTGCTTCGCAATTCGGGGAGCGATTTTGGAAAAACGCATTTCCGCGATGGCTTAATGAGCCAATTGGTGAAAAAATGGGATGTAGATTGCCAAGATTATCGCCCCGCGCAGGTGTTCATCAATGGCGAATATTGGGGCATTTATAATATGCGTGAAAAAATCAATCGGCACTTCATCGCGCAGCACCACGACGTGGATAAAGACAGCATCAATCTCATGGAACACCGCCTGATAGAACGCTATGGTTCGCGCGATCATTATGTGCAATTGCTCGACTTCTTAGAGCGTGGCAAATTGGAAGATGCACAGGATTTCGCCCATGCCGAAGCCGCGATGGATGTCCGTAATTTTATGGATTATCAAATCGCACAAATCTATGCTGACAATCAGGATGCAGGCGGGAATATCAAGTATTGGCGACCACAACAGGAAGGTGGCCGCTGGCGTTGGATTCTCTACGATACCGACTGGGGCTTTGGGCTACATGATGCCAAAGCCTATCGCAATAATAGCCTCGATTTTCATATGAAAGTAGATGGGCCACAATGGCCAAATCCGCCCTGGAGTACGCTTATTTTGCGCTCTTTACTCAAAAATAAAGCCTTCACACGGCAGTTTATCAATCGCTTCATGGACTACCTCAATACCGACCTACGTACGGAGCGTGTATTGAAAAAAATTGATAAAATAGAAGCCAATCTGGAGCAAGATATTTTGTTTCATTTGGAGCGTTGGGGCTTAAAGGAAAGCAAACGAGGCAAGCAAGTCGCCATTGTACGAAAGTTTGCGAAAGAACGCCCTACATATATGCGTCGCTACTTAAGAGAACGTTTTGATCTGGACGAAGAAGTGGAAGTACGCCTAGCTGCTTCGCAAGGTGGCAAAGTACTACTGAATGATAATGTGAAAATACGCGGCAAATTTCAAGGCTTGTATTTCAAAAACATCCCAATTCGGGTGGAAGCTCTGCCTGATTATGGCTACCGCTTTTCGCATTGGGAAGGGCTCAATATCAAAGGAGCATGGGAAGAGCTCAATCTTCCCCTCGACCAAGACCCGATTAATCTTCGTGCGGTTTTTGAACCCTTCAAGCACCCGCTCCTCGACCAAATAGTGATTAATGAAGTAAGTGCTAATAATAAAGCATCGAGCGATTGGGTAGAAATTTTCAATAATTCGCAGCACCGCCTCCCCCTACGCGATTGGGTGATAGCGGATAAGCGACATAAATTTCGCCTCCCAAATGTCACTATCGCGCCCAATGATTACTTAGTGATTTGCCAAGATTCGAGCAAGTTTATGAAGGTTTTTCCCAATTCCTACAATGTAATAAGCGGCTTAGATTTTGGCATTAGTAAATTCGAGGAAGATATTAAACTCTACTCTCACGATGGCGCGATGGTGGATAGCATGAGCTATATGCTAGAGGCGCATGATACCACTTTTACCCTTTCGTTACTCTTACCTACCCACGACAATGCCCAAATCACAAACTGGTATCGTCGCGACGGAGTAGGTACCCCCAACGCGCCCAACCCCTACTATGTGGAGAGTAATATTCGAGTGCAACAAGACCGTTGGATTCAGGTAGGTATGCTAGGTAGCGTTGCCTTTTTTGGGCTACTGATACTGGGGCTATACTATCGCTATGCGGCTAATTGGCAACCGATTCCTGAGCG
>JAHDCQ010000019.1:2388-23151 GCA_020629845.1 Saprospiraceae bacterium
CATAAACCAACTTCAAATGCAGCTTTTTTCGATAAAACAAGGGCTTTTTGAGATACGCTGCTTGTTTTGTACTTTTATGAGGCCTAAGATATTATGGTAGAGAGTAGAAGGATAGACTTGTTCTTTTGGTAGTGGTCAAAAGCGAGTGATAAAAACTCAGCGCTTCAAGGGAGCATGCTCCCTTGGACGAAAGTATCACTCGTTATCTTATACCACCGTCCTTTTTTTCTGAAAAATGATCTTTTTCAAAAAAATCTTCCGAGAGAAGTCTCTCTACTCTCTACCAAATACCCTCTACTAAATAATTACATCAAATACAAAACAATATAGATATGAATAGAAGAGATGCAATCAAAAATACGGCTTTGGGCTTAGGTGCAGTCAGCACCCTAAGCAGTTGCAATACGACACAAACTGCCGCTACCACTAGTCTAGGCAAATTGAATAATAATATCAACCACTCCGTTTGTAGGTGGTGCTATTCTTCTATTCCTTTGGAGGCATTTTGTGAAGCCGCGCAAGAAATCGGTATCAAATCCATCGAATTGACTACGCCTGACGAATGGGAGATTTTGAAAAAGCACAATTTAACTTGCGCCATTGGCACACATAAAAAAGCAAGTCTAACTAAAGGCTTTAATAACCCTAAATATCACGAAGAACTAGAAATGACTTACCTCAATTTGATAGACCAAGCAGTAGCACATGGTATGCAAACGATTATTGTGTTTTCAGGCAATCGAACGTCAGCCATCAACGATGAACAAGGTATCGAGAACTGTGCTACAGGTCTTGATAAAGTAATCAAATATGCCGAAAAAAAGAACATCAATGTCGTGATGGAATTGCTCAATAGCAAAATTGATCACAAAGGCTATCAATGCGATAAAACGCCCTGGGGCGCAGCTTTAGTAGATAAAATTGGTTCGCCGAATTTCAAGTTGCTCTATGATATTTATCACATGCAAATCATGGAGGGCGACATCATTGCTACCATCCGCAAATACAAAGACTATATCGGGCATTACCACACGGGCGGCGTACCTGGGCGCAATGAAATCAACCTGAATCAAGAGCTGAATTATCCTGCCATTATGCGCGCCATCGTGGAAACGGGTTACGGAGGTTATGTAGCGCAGGAGTTTATCCCAACCTATGAGGATAAATTGGCGGCATTGCGCGAGGGGATTCGTATTTGTGATGTATAAAACTGCTCGTAAGTACTCAATGAGTGAATGAAAAAATTTTGAATGAGTGAATAATTCTAAACTTCATTCGCTCATTCAGTCATTAAACATTCACTCATTGAGTACTTATTGTATTTTCACCAAAAATCACTGTAAATCGTCAAGGAGAATATGAAAAAGTGGCAAATTTGGATTGATACGGGCGGCACGTTTACCGATTGCATCGCCATTAGTCCTAAAGGTAAAAAGCGACGCATCAAGGTATTGAGTAGCGGAAAATTGCGTGGGGCATTGCTTCAAAAAATTGCGCCGAAAACCTTCCAATTGGAACAAAATTGGCGCATTAAGAAAGACATTTTTAAAGGCTACACGCTACACCTTTTAGATGAATCGGGAAAAAAGCGAAAAGTCCAACAAATAGATTTTGCTAAAGGTATTATTTACCTAAAAAAAGACATCAAACTAAATAAAGCGACCGATTTTGAACTCACCGCCTTCGAGGAAGCTCCTATTTTAGCCGCACGGCTCGCTACCCGAACGCCACTAAAAGCAGCTTTGCCCACCTTAGATTTTCGATTGGGAACTACCAAAGGCACTAACGCCCTACTCGAACGCAAAGGCGCGAAAACTGCCCTATTGGTCACGAAAGGTTTCAAGGATTTATTACGTATCGGCACACAGCAGCGACCGCACTTATTTCAGTTGAATATTCCTGAAAAGCAAATGCTCTATGACTTAGTGTTAGAAGTAGACGAACGCTTGGATGCGGAAGGCAATATTTTACAAATCCTATCTGCACGCGAAATACAAGGCATCGTACGCGAGTTGCAAAGCCACCAAATAGAAGCCGTTGCCATTGGACTCATGCATGCCTATCGAAACCCGATACATGAAAGCCGCTTATATGAAGCATTGCAGTTGGCAGATTTTGCCTCCATTTCCTGCTCCAGCTTCCTTACGCCAAGCATAAAATTACTGCCCCGTGCCACCACCGCTTTAGTAAACGCCTATCTCGACCCGATTTTACAAAGCTACTTAACGAACATAAAAGCGCAACTCAACCGCAAGTCCTCGCTCAAGGTGATGAGCAGTGCAGGTGGCTTGATGGATGCGAAACATTTTCAGCCTAAAGATAGCCTCCTCAGCGGGCCAGCAGGCGGCATTGTGGGTGCGGCTACTATTGCCAAACAGTTGGGCTATACCAATATCATCACCTTCGATATGGGTGGCACTAGCACCGATACTGCCCGCTACGACGGCAGCTATGACTATGATTTTGAAACTCAAGTCGGTGATGCAAAAATGCTTGCGCCTACTTTAGCTATTGAAACCGTAGCAGCAGGCGGTGGCTCTATTTGCAGCTTTGATGGCACAAAACTATGCGTTGGGCCAGAAAGTGCAGGGGCATATCCTGGCCCAGCTTGCTATGGCGCAGGCGGCCCGCTTACTATCACGGATGTAAATTTGCTTTTGGGTAAATTAGATGCTTCCGCGATGGGTATTCCTATTCGTAAAGCGGCGGCTCAACTCGCCTTAACCCAAGTACGCGCACAAGTAATAAAGCAAACAGGCGAAAGCATTAGCCAACAAGCTTTGCTAGAGGGCTTAGAACAAATTGCCAATGAAAAAATGGCAGATGCTATCCGAAAAATATCTATCACCAAAGGCTTCGACCCGAAGGATTATAATTTGGTCGTATTCGGTGGTGCAGGTGGCTTACATGCTTGTAAAATAGCAGAATTGCTGAATATGCAGCGCATCATTCTGCCCTACGATGGCGGGCTGTTAAGTGCCTACGGCATGGGCATGGCGCAAGTAGAACGCCTTGCCGAACAACAGCTCTTGCAGCCACTTGATGAGGGCAAAACAAGCCTAGAAGCAAAGCTGATTGCCCTACAAGGAAAAGCCACTACTGCACTACTGAAGGAAGGTTTTGACATTGAAAACATTGAGGTAAAGCACCGCTATGCCTACTTGCGATTTATAGGGCAAAACAACACACTAGAAGTGCCTTACAGCGCAACAGTAGCCAGCGACTTCAAAGAAAAATATACCCAACTTTTCGGTTATTATCCCGATAGATTGCAAATAGAAGTAGAGAGTCTGAAAGTAATAGTAGCTGCTCAAAATGATATTGCGCTGCAAGAAAAACAGCCTGTCCTCTTGCCTACTGAGGAGCATAAAATACTATATCAACAAAATAAAGCGGGTACAAAAATTTATACTTGGAAAAAATTGCCGAAAGGAACACGCATAGATGGGCCTGCTATTTTGTTGAATGCCACCTCTACTACCTACATCGCTGAGGGTTGGCGACTAGAAGTGAAAAATGCCCGCAATGCCATACTAGAGCGACAGCAAGTATTGGGCGAAACTTCGCCTTCTCAAATAGAAAATAGTCAAGCGATACAGCTAGAATTATTCACCAATCGCTTCCGTAGCATAGCCGAAGAAATGGGCGCGCAACTGCAACGCACCGCCTTTTCTGTCAATATCAAAGACCGCTTAGATTTTTCCTGTGCCTTGCTGGATGCCGAGGCAGAATTGCTGGCCAATGCACCGCATATTCCTGTTCATTTGGGTAGTTTAGGTATATGTGCGCGCCTAATTTTGGAGCATTTTCCATTAGGGGAAGGCGATGTCATTATCACGAATCATCCTAAATATGGTGGCTCACACTTGCCTGATATAACCCTACTTAGTGCCGTATTTACCGAAGAAAAAAAGTTGATTGGCTACGTTATCAATCGGGCGCATCACGCAGAAATAGGCGGCAAACGCCCTGGCTCTATGCCGCCCAATGCTACCATGCTAGAAGAAGAGGGCGTAGTAATAGCACCGACTTATTTGGTGAAAAATGGTAAAGTGCAATGGCAAGCTATGGAGGATTTATTGACCAAAGCTGCTTATCCTACCCGCGCACTCGCTGAAAATATGGCAGACATAAAAGCTGCTTTAGCATCTTTACGGACTGGTGCAGAAAAGCTACAAGCCTTAGTCAAACGCTATGAGTTAAAGAGTGTGCATCATTACATGAACTTATTGAAGCAGTCGGCTCAAATAGCCTTAGAACGGGCTTTAAACAATAAACTTAACATAAAAAATACAACCCAGACTACCCACTTTCAAGCAGTAGAACGCTTGGACGACGGACACGAAATTCATGTAAAAATAAGCATTGAAGACAACACTCTTCTCTTTGATTTTGGTGGTACTTCCAAGTCGCACCCTCTGAATTTAAATGCCAATCTTGCCATTGTGCATAGCGTGATTATGTACGTCTTGCGCTTGCTTTGCGAAGAAGATATTCCACTCAATGAGGGCCTCATGCAAAAGGTACATTTGCACCTACCGAATAGCTTTTTAAATCCTTATTATGAAGATAATCCAAAACTTTGCCCCGCAGTAGTAGGCGGCAATACGGAAGTGAGTCAACGCCTTACGGACACCCTCCTCAAAGCCTTTGGACTAGGCGCGTGCAGTCAAGGCACGATGAATAATTTGCTCTTTGGCAATGCCAACTTTGGCTATTATGAAACGATATGTGGCGGCACGGGGGCTGGTATAGGTTATCATGGATATTCAGGTATTCATCAGCATATGACAAACACCAAAATCACCGACCCTGAAGAACTTGAACGCCGTTACCCCGTACGTTTAAATCGCTTTGAGATACGTAAAAATTCAGGTGGTAAAGGACAATGGCGTGGTGGCGATGGCGTGATTCGAGAATTAGAGTTTTTAGAAGATGTAGAAATAACTATTATTGCCCAACATCGAGTGGAAGCTCCTTATGGCATTGCGGGTGGAAAAGATGGCAAAATTGGCAAACAATATATCATCCGAGCCAATGGAAAACAGGAGCAGTTGGCAGGCATTGATAGCTGTTTTTGTGCTGAAGGGGATAAAATTGTGATTGAAACGCCGGGTGGAGGCGGAGCAGAAAAGGTGAAGAAATAAGTACAGCGAGTTATCAAAAAATAAAATAATTTAATATATGTATTAATAAATAAAAAATATATTAATATATTGCATGCATATTGAATTCATATACAAACAACTACACTACCTTCCTGTTTAGCTAAGCGTATTGCTCGTCTTAGCACTTAATGTTTTTAATTCTATCATCCTGACAGATAAATTTATATACCGTTTCCAAAAGTGCATATAATATTGTACCTTACATAAGCAAAGATACTTGTATATGCTTCAACTTTAGGAAATCATACTTTAGACGCTTTATTGTATTTATAGCCAAGACAAGTCCTATAAAAAGGCATCCTGACAAGATAGCTTATAAGCCGGTGCTATAAATCGAAATTCCGTATTACATCTGCTATGCAAGTATGGCGCTATGGTGGTATATGATAATGCACATGCACTATGCAAGGCTGTTTATTACGATTAATTCAGAAAAATTCTCTTGCCTTACGCTTCGATAAAGAAGGGAGGAGCAAGCTTATATTTTGTGGTGAAGAACTGCAAAAGCTAACGGGGTATACGACCGAAGTACTTCAACGATTCCCCAATCAGTGGTTTTCTATCATCCATCCAGATGACCAAGCTAGTGTGCTAGCACAACGAAAGCATCTGTTGCATAATCCCAATGCTGAAACACAACAGACTTACCGCATTATTACAAAAGACAATACCATCAAAATCATACGAGAGCGGGCTTGCTTAGATGCTGAGCAAGCACAAGTGCGGCAAGTGACATGCATCATCACAGATATTACTCAAGATGTAAGTAAGGAAGTACAGCAACATGTAATGGAGAGCGAAGCGCGTTATCGTTCTTTATTTGAACATTCCCCCGTAGGAATGCTTATCATTGATATAGATGAAACGAAACGAGCTATTGCCACGAATCCTAAATGGACAGAGTTAATGAAATCCGATATGGATACCATTATGAATGCCAATATGCTAGAGTTTAGCCCTGAATTTCAACCTGATGGTCAACGCTCTAGGGATAAATTAGGTAAACTACTTGCCGAATATCGCGCAACAAGGCAGGCGACCTCTTTTGAATGGCAATTTAAAGATGGCGAAGAGGAACTGCGCGATATGCAAGTAAAGCTTTATCCTATCACGGTGGACGGCAAGGGGCAGACCATTATGTTTATCAACGATATTACGCAGTTGAAAGAGGTAGAGCGGGCCTTGCGAAAAGCCCTTGAAAAAGCTAAGGAAAGCGACAATCTGAAGTCTGCGTTTATGGCTAATTTCTCCCATGAAATCCGTACGCCGCTAAATAGTGTTATTGGATTTTCGGAAATGTTGAATTTGGACATGGATGATTCAGAACGCCAAAGTTTCATACAGCTTATCAAAGATAATGTAGATTTCTTGCTCATTTCTATAGAGAAAATCATTGAAGCAGCCAAAATTGAGACCAAGCAACTTGAATTTGAATATGAAGAATTTAAAGCTATAGAGCTTTGCCAAATGATTTTCTATGCTAATAAAACCAAAGCGACCGAAAAGGGTATCCAATTGAAGTTTAAGCCTAATTCAGTTGATTTTCATGCAAGTATATACACTGACCAAAACAAGCTTACTTATATCATTAATCACTTGATTGATAATGCTATCAAGTTTACCTCTAGTGGCAAAGTAGAGTTTTGGTACACCACATCTGATGAGCATATTGAATTTATTGTGAAAGATACAGGTAAAGGCATTAGTGAAGAAAATCAAGCGGTAATTTTTAAGAGTTTCCGCCAACTTGAAGATCCTTACACAAAGGAGCATGCGGGCTTGGGTTTAGGATTACCTATTGTAAAAGGCTATATAGAAGCCCTAAATGGTACTATTCGATTAAAGTCGCAATTAGGAGAAGGTACCACATTCTATGTTATGCTTCCACGCGATTATCGCGCTCCCTTGTGAAGGTATGCCTCAAAATTGTCTCTAGATAGATTATTCAAACAAGCCGTTGCGGATAAGCCTCCTTTGCGAGCTACCGCTACACCGTACTGAATATCATGAATACCTTGCTTACTGTGGGCATCAGGATTGATAGCTATTTTCACGCTGCGCTCAACAGCATACGGAATCCAAGTCCAATCCAAATCTAAGCGATAAGGGTTGGCATTCAGCTCAATAGCAACGCTATTTGCAGCACAAGCATCAATAACTTTTTTATGGTCGAGGGGATAGCCTTTCCTAGATAGTAAAAGTCGCCCACTTGGGTGGCCTAAGATGCTTGTATATGGGTTTTCGATAGCCGTAATTAAGCGTTGGGTCGCTTTCGCTTCATCCATTTTTAGATTGGAATGCACAGAGGCAATGATGAAATCGAATTGCCGAAGTATATCCTCTTCATAATCCAAGCGGCCGTCCGATAAAATGTCACTTTCAATACCCTTGAATATTTTAAAAGATGGCATTTCTGCATTCAAACGATCTATTGCTTCCCATTGCTCGAAAAGGCGTTCGGGTTTTAGTCCATTCGCATAAAAAGCAGACTTGGAGTGATCGGTAATGCCTATGTATGCATAGCCTAAGTCTTTGGCGTAGCGTACCATATCTTCCAAGCTATGTTGCCCGTCGCTATAGGTGGTATGTACGTGTAGTACACCTTTAATATCCGTATCTTCAATAAGTGTGGGAAGCTGTTGTGGAAATTGGTCATTGTCGAGCCAACTGGCTTCGCGGAGTTCAGGAGGAAAAAAAGGTAGCCCTACTGTTTCGAAAATGGATGTCTCCTTGTACGAGTAAAAATCAATGCTTTCATATGGTTTCAGGAGAGTTTCAACGAATGTAGTGCTACCTGTCGATTTGATTAACCAAATTCCAATTTCCTGCATCGGGCAGGTTATTATTTGTACAGGAACTTGATAATTATCAAATCTTACCTCAAAGATGCTATTTTCTTTGCGAATTTGCACGATTTTTTCACCAAAATTTGACAAAATATCACCATCTCTAGCTAGAATCACACTAATTCTACTTAAAATTGGGCATTTTCTACGCATCTCGCCAGTCAAATGTATTGCCGCGTCAGGGAATTGTTGCTTTAAGTAACTTATCAGTTCTTCAGCAATAGGCAATAAGCTTGCATAATGAAATTTATTTCTTGATTGTTGATGGTATTCCAGTTTTTGCTTGAGGTCATCTTGTGTTTTTTTACCAAAGCCTTTTAGCTCTACTAGTCTGTTTTCATTCACCGCATAGAGCAACTCACCTACACTTTCTACCCCTAACTCTTTCCAAATATTTTGAATTTTTTTCGCGCCAAGTCCCTTAATCTGAAGTAGCTCTTGTATGCCCTCAGGTGTTTGAGTTTTGTAGCGTTCTAAGGTTGCCATCACGCCATTATCTAGCAATTCTCTAATTTTTCCATGTATTGCTTTTCCTACTCCTTTCAAACTCGCAATTGCCCCGTCTTCCATTTCAGCAAGTGGTGTATCCAAACTCCGCAAATTGCGATAGGCACTTTGGTAGGAGCGAATTTTGAATTTATTTTCACCATGCACTTCCATCAAGCCAGCAAGTAACTGAAAAGCATTAGCAATCTCCTTATTTGTCATCATTTTACTAGTTGAATATCTGCTAAAACAGGGTAATGATCAGAGTAGCGATTTTGGCGTTGGGTTTGATGCTGTAAGATGCGAAAACGCGGTGATAGTAAGATATAATCAATTCGTAAAAAAGGTAAACTGCCTGAAAAGCTAGTACCAATACCCCGACCTTTCGTCTGGAAACTATCTTGCAAGCCCTTTGCCATTTGCCGATAAGCGAATGATTGCGGCACATCATTGAAATCACCACACACAATTACGGGGTGCGGACACCGACGGACATGATCGCCTAGTTTTTTGGTTTGCTCTGCCCGAATACGTGCTGCCCTCGTATAGCCCATGAACATATCGCGCACTTTTTGCCAAGTTTCTTTTTCTCTAAAGTTTCCTTCTTCGGCTACTTCATCTGCGATACGTGTAATTTGATTGGATTTTAGATGTGTGGCATAAACTCGTACGATTTGCTTATCTATTTCTATATCGGCATATAATGCGCCTTGCTCATTATTCTTCAATGCTACCGTTCCAGTATTAACCATGGGGTATTTCGTGAGAATTGCTTTTCCTTTCACTTTGTAAAGGTAGAAGCCTGCTTCTAGCAACTGTGCTTCTAAACGCTCACGTCCTACATGTCTATGTGTAAATTCTTGTAAAGCAACTATATCTACTTCTTGAGCATTTAAGTAATTTATAAATTCTTCTGCATTAAACTTCGGTTTCCCTTTCTTATTTTTAGCAGTATTTAGTTTATACGATCCTTGTAAGTTGAAGGTAAGCACCCGCACACTATCAACAGCGGGTTCAGGCGTATTATAATTAATATTCTTAGTCAAAAAAGACCAGCCAAGTAGCATACAAGCAGCAGAAAACAAAAAATACCATTTGCGCTGATTCATCCAATAGAGGATAAAAAAGAGATGTCCAAAAATCAGCATAGGATAAATCAGCCCTATCAAAGAGATAGGCCAAAGCACACTATTCGGATTGATAATAGGTGACAAATAAGCTAGAAAGGTGATAAGAATCAATAATACATTCGCCCAACGAGCGAGAAAGCTGAGTGACTTCTGCACAGGTATATAGGTTTAGGACTTGAGGAGTGAAAGTTAAGTTTTATTTCAACTTTTACCCCAATACTAAGCACTATTTTTTACTAGCATTGAAGAGAAATTCCTTCTCCTCTGCTGTCAAACTTTCATAGCCAGATTGCTTGATTTTATCCAAAATGGCATCCACGCGCTCTTGGTGCGAAAGTTCTTCACTAGTCATCGTGTCCGTTACATTATTAGCGCGCCGACTTCGTGCAAAACGACGTGGTTTTGCGTCTGGATTTTTGTATGCCATGCGTGGTTTACGACGCGTTGTTTTTTCTTTTGGCTCGCTTTTGAAGAAGTTTTTAATGGTATCAATAACATTATTGACAGGCAAGGCTAAATCATTGCCTTTTCGCAATTGCGACACAAAAAATGCACCAAAAGCTGCACCACCTAAATGTGCGAAATGCCCGCCTGTATTATGCGTGGAAGCTATCCCAATCAAGTCTAAAAAGACCAGTACGGCTACGATATATTTCAGTTTCACATCCCCCAGAAAAAGCAAGCGCATGATATAATCAGGCGCAATAGTGCCTGCTGCTACCACAATTGCCATGACCGCCCCCGACGCGCCAAGTGCATAAGCCCCCATATCTAGAAACTGAGCAGATAGAAAGTAAAACAAACCTCCTACTAAGCCACCAAGCAAGTAAAGCGGCAAAATACGCTGATTGCCAATAAAATCCCCAACGATACGCCCAAACCAATAGAGGAACAACATATTCCAAAGGATATGCCACACGCCTTCATGCAGAAACATACTCGTGAATATGCCCCACGGATGCGTCAGTACATGAAACCAATCGGATGACATGCAAAAGAAGTGCAGAAAATCATGATAGATATCTGGCACACCGTCAGGTGCATTGCCTAAAAACAGAAATAGACGCACCAAATTGACAAATACAAAAACTGCTATATTGATAATCACTAAGCGCGTCACCATGTTGCCATAGCTAAACTCGCGCTTTATATCTTCCCAAATAGAATCGAACATGGGTTTGTCTTTTTTTTACGGTATAGCGGTGTAAGGGTGTAATACCGTTATACCGCTCTATCATCTATCCCGATAATCGGGACTCGTTTGTCTCCAAAATAAAATTAAAATTAACCCGAACAAAGCTCCACCTACATGCGCAAAGTGCGCTATTCCAGTGCCAAAGTTACTAAATCCTAAAGCTAAATCAATTGCTATAATTATTGGTACAAAATATTTAGCCTTGATAGGAATAGGCAAAAAGATAAGCATCAATTCTACATTTGGAAACTTCATAGCAAAAGCTATTAGCAAACCATATATTGCCCCCGATGCCCCTAGCATACCACCTCCAAAATCACCACTATAATGGTTAATTGCCGTCTGAACCAATGCTGCTCCTAATGCACAAAAGATATAATAAAACAAGAAACGCTTGGGTCCCCAACGCGCTTCTAAAGGGCTACCAAACATCACTAAACCGAACATATTGAAGAAAATATGCCCTACACTGCCATGTGCAAAGAAATGGGAAATAATTTGGTAGGGTTGAAAATTATCGCTGTACGGGTGGTAGAGCGCAACCAGATTCATCCAGTCCTTATTGATAAAAAAAGTGGCTACAAAAATAAGGATGTTGATAATCAAAAGATTCTTAACAACATCAGTCATTCTTCCTAACATAAATTTAGTCTTATAGAAATCTGCAAGAGGCAGATTATGCTTTGGTCTTTAGCAAAACAGTATACTAAGGTATAAAGTTACAATTTTGCCTCAAAAAGCTAAAGACCAAAGACGAATTTCCTAAAGACTTAGCCAAACTTATTATCTAAATTATCGAGTTCAAAGGTGATGAAGCATTTGCGTCCCGTCGGACTAGCGAAAGGGCTTTCACAAGCAAAAAGCTGTGCGACTAATACATCCATTTCTTCTGGTTCTAAACGCTTGCCGCGCTTAATAGCGGCACTCACCGCCAAGGCACGAGCTGCATTTTCAGTAATACCTAGATTTAGCTCTAAATTTTGCTTGAATTGTTCGAGGAGTCGCTCGATGAGCAATTGTTCCTGCTCTTGTTCGGCAAGTTCGGCAGGTACACCGTGTAGCGTAAAGGTATTGCCTCCAAATTCTTCTATATCAAAGCCTAAAGCCTGTACCGTACCTAATAAATCGCGTAGCAGCGCAGCGTCATCCGTTGGTAAATTGATGTTGATAGGAAAAAGCTTCTTTTGGGTACTTATATTTTGTTCTTTTAGATTCTTCAGATAGCGTTCATATAGGATGCGCTCATGTGCCGCCTGTTGGTCAATGAGCAAAAAGCCAGACTTTATTTGACTAACGATGTATTTGCGGTGTAATTGATAAGGCTTTTTATGCTGCGTGGAAAAACTTTGATTCGCATCATCCAATTCGGGCGTGTCGGAAGACATTTTACTTTCAATCGTGAAACTCACAGGTGCATCATCAGGACGTGCTTCGCCTTTAGTGCCATCGCCGAACGCATCTAAGCCTTCGTAGAGTTTTTCCCAGTTTTCGATATTATTACGTCTTCGTTTCAGGTCATCATTCATACCTGATGAGCGTACCGTATAACTCGCTTGTTGCGTCACCACCTCGCCACCTTTTTCTTCGTGATAACGCTCAGGTTGTGCCGTTTTTATCACGCCTTGTGTGCGGGCAAAAAGCGGGTCTTGCTCAAAGTCTAATTCTGGCGCGACGCTATACCGTCCTAGCGCGTGACGCACCGCTACTTTGAGATAATTATAGACCATTTTTTCATCATCAAACTTAATTTCCTGCTTTGTCGGATGTACATTGATGTCAATATTGGCAGGATTAATTTCGATGAAAATCACATATAAGGGATAATGTTCCTTTGGTAGTAGTTCTTCATAGGCACTCGTAACTGCATGATGCAATAAACCACTTTTAATAAAGCGATTATTCACAAAAAAGAACTGTTCGCCACGTGTTTTGCGGGCATATTCTGGTTTGCCTATGAAGCCATTTAGCTTAATCAAATCGGTTTCTTCTTTAAGGGGGACAAGTTTTTTATTGCTATTATTTCCAAATAAATGCACCAATCGCTGCCGCAAATTGCTGGAATATAGATGGTAAACGTCTGTATTATTATGCTGTAAAGAGAAAAAAACGTGCGGATTCGCAATGGCAATACGCTGAAACTCATCGGTGATGTGGCGCATTTCTACTGTATTGCTCTTTAGGAAATTTCGACGCGCAGGAATATTGAAAAACAGATTTTTGACAGCAAAATTAGTCCCTACGGCTGCTTGGCAAGCTTCTTGCACTTTGAGATTCGAGCCTTCTATCACCAAACGTGTCCCTAACTCATCAGGCTTTCGACGGGTTCGCAACTCTACCTGCGCCACCGATGCCATAGAAGCCAATGCCTCCCCTCTGAAACCCATCGTGCGGATAGAGAACAGGTCTTTCACCGTTCGGATTTTGGAGGTAGCATGTCGCTCGAATGCCATACGCGCATCCGTTTCCGACATTCCACAGCCATCATCTACCACTTGAATCAGCGTTTTGCCTGCATCTTTCACAATCAATTTGATATTGGTGCTGCCTGCATCTACCGCATTTTCAAGCAATTCTTTCACCACAGAAGCAGGTCGTTGAATGACTTCCCCCGCAGCAATTTGATTCGCAATGGAATCAGGAAGTAGCTGAATCACATCAGCCATATATGTTCACTTTTTTTGTGTAAAAATAAGTCTGCTTTTCGATATGTAAAGGTACACCTATTAAACGAGATAGGAAAGCTTGTGTAGGCGTTTGAAAGGAGGCTTTTTTCCACTTCTTTTCCACATAGTTACTTGTTTTCAACTTAAACTATATTAAATTATTGAATTTAAGTTAAAAATAAATTATTTTTGACTTAAACTACATAAAAACAACTAGTTTAAGTTAAAAATATGAAGCCATTTATAGGTCGGCAGCGAGAAATACAGATTTTCGAGCGTTTACTCAAGAGTAATCAGTCGGAGTTTGTGGCGATTTATGGTAGAAGACGGGTAGGCAAAACACATCTAGTAAGAACGGTCTTTAAAAACCAGTTCACCTTCCAAATGACGGCAATTGCCAATGTAACTAAGGGGCAGCAATTACTCAATTTCTATACTGTTCTTCAAAAATACCAAAAAGAAAAGCCACTTCCAACCATTCCCGAAAATTGGTTCTTAGCCTTTCAACTTTTAATTGACTTCTTAGAAGCCTCGCCTGATACGCAAAAAGTTGTTTTTTTGGATGAACTGCCCTGGTTCGATAATCAAAAATCGGACTTTATACCTTCTTTAGAACATTTCTGGAATAGTTGGGCTGCTGCTAGAGACGATGTCATTCTAGTGGTTTGTGGCTCGGCGGCTTCTTGGATAATCAACAAACTAATCAATCATAAAGGTGGCTTGCACAATCGTGTGACCGAACGCATCAAACTAGAACCATTTAGCCTACAAGAAGCAGAAGCTTTGCTACAACTCAAAAATCCAGCCCTCACGCGCTATCAGATTTTGCAGCTTTATATGGTGATGGGCGGCATCCCTTTTTATTTAGATAGAGTATCGCCACAATATAGTGCGATGCAAAATATTGAGCAGATTTGCTTTGCCTCCGATGGGCTGCTACGCTTAGAATTTGATAATCTTTTTCATGCCTTATTTTCTAAAGCCGACCGCCACTTATCCGTAGTGCGCGCAATGGCTCGAAAATCCAAAGGTTTGACTCGAAAAGAAATTGTGCAGCACAGCAAGCTTGCTAATAGTGGTACGCTTAGCCAAATTCTAGATGAGCTGGAAAAAAGTGGCTTTATCCGTCGCTACAATCCATTCGGGAAAAAGAAACAAAATAGCCTCTATCAATTAGTAGATTTTTATACCCTTTTCTACTTACGGTTTATTGAACACTCTGACCCCGCTGACTTATATAATTGGAGCAATGCCATAGATACGCCTGCCTATCGTGCTTGGAGTGGCTATGCTTTTGAACAAATTTGCCTCTATCATATCCATCAAATCAAAAAAGCATTGGGCATTAGTGGCGTGATAAGTCATACGTTTTCTTGGAAAAGTAAACAAGCAGCACAAGGCGCGCAAATTGACTTAATTATTGATAGAAGAGACCAAGTCATCAATCTTTGCGAAATGAAATTTTCTGTAGCTCCGTATACCATCACCAAAGCATATGCGGAGCAGTTGCGCCAAAAAGTCGCCACCTTTAAGACAGAGACAGGCACTAAGAAAGCGATTTTTATCACGATGCTGACTACCTATGGCGTGAAAGCGAACGCCCATTCCGCTAACTTAGTGCAGAATGATTTGCAGATGGAAATTTTGTTTGACTAGATGAATATTGGTACATCAAAATATAGACTTAGAAGCATTCGCTTACTTTGGAAGCACCTTATAGGATTACTTGCTGTACTCTATCTCAAAAGTTGTACTCCAGCATACGTGCCACCTCAAGCCGCCTTTTATCATTGGCAAACAAGATTCGATTTAAGTGCAG
Organism: Saprospiraceae bacterium; assembly: GCA_020629845.1. Classification (GTDB taxonomy): domain Bacteria; phylum Bacteroidota; class Bacteroidia; order Chitinophagales; family Saprospiraceae; genus JAAUTG01. The sequence continues at coordinate 17,696 of JAHDCQ010000019.1, forward strand.
CAGAAAGCGACTATCTAGCTGCCTTGCATGTCCAAAAACTCTACCTTAAATGCTTCGATGTGGATTGGCAAAATGGTGCGCCCTATCCTACGGCTATTTTGCAAATGGAATCGGACTTAAATGCTTATGAACTAGTGCCGACTATCTTTATTACCAATAGAACTTTATTGGAAATAGAGGCGACCCAACTCCCCGATTTGGCACAGAAAATAGCAGATAAAATCTTACAAGTGTTCCCAAAATCCCGCTTTCAAGAAGTACAATTCGATTGCGATTGGTCGGGCGATACGCAGCAGAAATACTTTGAGCTTTTGCGACTTTTGCGGCAGCAATTTCCTAAAAAAACACTAAGCGCGACGATTCGCTTGCACCAAGTCAAATTCTTTGAGCGTACGGGTGTGCCACCCGTGGATAGAGGCATGTTGATGTGCTATAATGTGGGTAAAATTGACGACTGGATAAGCGAAAATTCTATACTCGATAGCGATATTGTACGGCAATATTTGACCAATTTTGAGGAATATCCCTTAGTTTTGGATGTGGCTTTGCCGATGTTTCATTGGGGCTTGCTGTTTCGGGATATGGAATTGAGCCGGATTTTTAATAATCTCCGTGCGGAAGACTTAGAGGATAGCACGCGCTTTCAAGCCTTTACTGAAAATCGCTATGAAGTCATAAAAGATACGTATCTTAATGGGCATTATCTATACGAAGGCGACCGAATCCGCTTGGAATATATTACACAAGCCGAGCTAATTCGTACGGCACGTTTGCTATCCGAGCAATTGCCCTTTGCAGCGCGCCACATTAGCTTTTATCATCTAGATACGACAACGATTCAACAGCACCCGCATGAAAATTTGGAACTTATTTTGCGTTATTTCTAAATCAAGTACTAAGATAACAGGCATTTTTAAAATGCCTGCTATCTTAGTACTTTTCACCTTTTTACCCAATCAAATTTCAAAAGGCTGTGGCCCAACTTTGGATGTCAATTTCAGCTACACCTTCATCGGCGACGACCTTTTGGGGACAGTCTGCAAGGAAGCTCCCTTCTTGCTGCATGTAGGACATAATCGCTTCGATTTCAAGGATAAAGTCTACAAATTTTATGGTACTGAAGTAGAACAGCAACAAAAAAGCAATCTGGAAGAATGGCAAGCCAGCGTATGTGAAAATGCTCCGATAAACGATATTCGGAAGGTGGTCTATCATACCGAAAGTGCGGCTTTACAGACGGCTTTGAGTTTTATACAAGGCACTACCACCGTGCTAGATGGCAAACTCAAAGGTAACGCTTTCATAGACTATCTTATTAGCCTAGAATGCCACGAGACCATAGAATATCTCCTGTTTGCAAAGGAATGCGAACCCTTCGTAGTGGCGCGCAATGCGTGGTCGCCACCCGTGCATAATAGCACGAAAATGAGCGAATTAATCAATAAAGGGCTCAAGAAATTTCGCCGTAGCAAGTCGCATTTTATTCGCCTACGCTATGCCTATCAAATGATTCGTCTAGCGCATTATAAAGGCGACTATCAAGGCACATTGGAGCTATTCGATAGGCTGCTACCCAAAATTGACTATGAAAAAAACTTGATTTACTACTGGATACTTGGGCATAAAGCAGGCGCACTGATGGGCTTAGGTTTGAATGTGGAAGCCTCTTATCTCTATACCATCATTTTTAATAATTGTCCTACACGGCGCGAGTCCGCTTATCGCAGTTTTTTGGTGCATGACGACCGCGATTGGCAAGAATGCTACATCAAATGCAAAAACGATGAAGAACGGATCGCGATGTATACCATCCGAGCTTGTCGTGCCGATAGTCGAGCGACGAAGGAAATGGGACATATTTATGCTTTAAATCCTCAAAGTCCAATGCTCGAATTGCTACTGGTACGCGAAATTCGGAAGCTAGAAGAAGACCTATTGGGACAACCTGGCGATGGTGGCACCTATAGCAAAAAATCGCGCCTTTACCACCTCAAGCCACGTGCCGCACGCGGGAAATACGTGATTGAATTGCAAGATTTTGCCCGCCGCTGCCGACAAGAACGCAAGGTGGATAATCCAAACCTTTGGTATATCGCAGAGGGTTATTTAGAGTTTTTGGCAGGCGATTATTATAAAGCGTCACAGACTTTTGCAGATGCCGAACGTAAGGTGAAAAATGAAGCACTCCGCGACCAGCTCAATGCCTTTTCGAGAGTGCTTTATGTAGCAGAACAGGAGGAAATTGATACCGAGCTAGAAGCTGAATTTTACACCATTACACATGATGATGAATTCTATCAGAAATATCCCGATTTTGGCGATTATTTCAATGATAAAATCGCGGAACTCTATGAACAAGCAAATCGTCCTGGGCTTTCATTTCGTTCGCATTATTTGCTAAAAGAGTTACGGTACAATCCCGATTTAAAAATCATTGAAGACCTCATCCAAACCATCGAAAATGAAGATGAGCGCACCCGCTTTGAACGCGAACTAGCACAAGGCGACCTGAAAAATGAGGCAATGAAAGAACTCGCCAATCAAAAAGGGACGTACTGGATGAGTCGGGGGCAATTGCGACGTGCATTGGATGCATTCAAGCAGGTAGACCGCGCGGATTGGGATGAGTTTGGCACCTTCACGCCTTTCATTACGCATATTAATGATTGTGTGGAATGCTTCGATGATGCGGAATTGCTGGTCATTGACTCGACTGGTGCTTTAGAGCCTATGAATAAAGGCGAAATTCTAACTGCTATTCTGGAGGCGGACTCCGAAGCACGGCTAGGCGATTCGCTATCTGCCACGAAGTTTTATAATATCGGTATTGGTTTGTACAATATGTCTTACTATGGCCCAGCTTGGCAAGCGATGGACTTTTATAGAAGTGGCAACTCCTTACGTTCACATATTTCGCATCGAGAGACGAATCTGGTGCCACTTATCAATTCGCCCAATGGCAATCGGGAAAATTTTGATGTCTCCATGGCGAAAAACTACTTTGAGGAAGCCCGCTATGTAGCCCTAGAAACGGATGATTTTGAACTCGCCGCCAAAGCCACCTTCATGGCCGCCAAATGCGACCAAAAAGCGTTCTACAAGAGCAGCTCTTGGAAGCCTTATGGCAAAAATCCAATTATTCCACCTCCACCTTATGATGAAAACTACCGCGTACTTCGGGATGAATATAAGAATACCGATTTTTACTTTTTGGCAGTGCAGGAGTGTAAGTATTTTCGGTGGTATGCTAGGGAGTAGAGATGAGTAAAGTAGTATATTGTTATGCATGCTGCCACCGCTGCCACCGCCGCTCCTCCCTTGCCAACAAAGCCCGAAATTTATATGGCGTATCCAATTCAAAAGTCATGCGCTCACCTCTAATCGGATGCTCAAAACCCAATTCAACAGCAGCTAGAAACAAGCCTTTTTTCTTCAAAATTTCGCCTGCTGTACCATACAGTTTATCCCCCAAAATAGGAAAGCCCAAACTGGCAAGATGAATCCGAAGCTGATGTGTGCGCCCTGTACTAGGATAGAGATGGAGTAAGGAAAGCCAAGTATTGCGTAAGCTAGGCACAACTTCAGCACGTTCGTAGCGCGTATAGGCGGTTTTATCCTTGATGGGAGTAGCGATATTGCCTGCTTCGGGTGTTTTTCCGATGACGACGGCTTGATAGCGTTTTTGGATACTTTTTGCTTCAAATTGCTGCCCTAAATGAATCCGTGCGCGACTCGTTTTAGCCACCAAAAGCAAGCCCGAAGTTGGATTATCCAAGCGATGTACTGCCCGAAAGCCCCGTAAGGCATCCGCTTCTTTGGAGGGAGTGAGATTGTGCAGTAGCGCGTTTTCGATAGTACGAAATTGATTACCGCTGACATTGATACCACTAGGTTTGTGAATGACGGCTAGGTAGGCATCTTCATATACAATATCGAGGGTTAAGTGATAAGCTTCGGGTGGAGGAAGCTCCAAATCCATGCATTCGATGCGGTCGCCTGTGCTTATCCAAGTGCCTGTTTGTCCAAGTGCGCCATTAACATAAATTTCGCCTCGCTTGATAGCTTTTTTCATGCCTTTGCGCGAGGGATATTTTAGGAAAATACCGCCATAGTCACTCAAGCGCGTACGCGACACGCCTTCAGGAACGATATGTGTTTCTAGTAAATGCAGGGGCTAAGAATAGATAGTGGCTACGAGCTTGCGACTACTAGCACGGTTACGAAATTCGCAGAGGTAAATGCCTTGCCAAGTGCCTAAATTGAGTTTTCCCCGACTAATCGGAATCATTACCGATGAGCCAATCATAGCCGCTTTGATATGCGCGGGCATATCGTCAGGGCCTTCGACGGTGTGGGTGAGAAAAGGCATGTTTTCAGGCACGATTTTATTGAAAATGCTTTCAAAGTCGGTGCGTACATCGGGGTCAGCGTCTTCATTGATACACAAGGCGGCCGAAGTGTGCTTAATGAAGAGATGTAGAATGCCTGTTTCGGGTAAGTCCACAGCCTGTTGTACTGCGCGGGTGATGATGTGATAGCCGCGTGACTGAGGGGCTAGGGCAAATTCTATTTGCTGAATCATATATTTTCTTTTTCGGAAGCAATAGCGTCTATTTGCGCTAATAATCGTTCTGCCTTAGGACGAATCTGTTCAAAGTCAGTAACGCTTAAATCCCGATTGCCGTACCATACACGCTCAAAAATACGGGTCATTTCTTGAAATGACTGATAAAGTTGATGTGCTTGCATTTCATGGAGGTAACTATGATTGGTTTTGTCGCGCTGCCATTTTATTTCGTCTTTTAGCGAGAGTTCTCGAATGGTTTTTAGGTAATATAAACGCACCGCTAGGCGATAATTGCCCGTACCAATGGCTTGCTCTATCAAGCCACTAGGATCGTGGGCTTCTAGATTTTCGGCAAGTTCTTCCACGCTGACTTCTATGGCTTCTTTGTCCGTTATTTGGACATTTTTAGTAGGCGGCTTTAGCAGAAAACGTAGCACAATCACTAACAAAATAACACCTAAAATGCTGAGTAGCGCAATGGAAAGCATACGCCCAAATTCACTATTGAACTCGAAAGGATTTTCCCAATTGCGCGCTTCGTCTGCTTCCTCTTCTTCTTCTTCTTTGGGTTCGTCGGGTTGAAGGTCTTTGGAGTAATCAATCTCGCTTACTATTTCTTGCCAGGTCGCCTCATCGAAAGTACGTTGCTCTATTGCCTCTTCCTGATAGATTTCAGAAGGGTTTTGTGCTATCGCAAAATGGAGGCCCAAACATAGACATAAGAGCAGGATTCTTTTCATAGGGGAAAGATAGGAAAATAGTTCTCAAAATAGAATAGCCCTGAAAATATTGCCCGTATTCTATTAGCTTTGTGCATTCAAATATAAAAAAGACAGGATGTCGGACAAGATGCAGGTCACATTTTTAGGGACGGGAACTTCGACAGGCG
>JAHDCQ010000019.1:23251-35904 GCA_020629845.1 Saprospiraceae bacterium
AGGATGTCGGACAAGATGCAGGTCACATTTTTAGGGACGGGAACTTCGACAGGCGTACCCATGATTGGGTGTCAATGCAACGTCTGTGCCTCCGCTGATCCGAAGGATAAGCGGCTGCGCGTAGCGGTCTTTATTGAGAGCCCATCTGCGAATATTTTGATTGATATTGGCCCTGATTTCCGCCAGCAAATGCTTCGCGAAAACATCACGAAACTTGATGCGGTACTCATTACCCACGAACACCACGACCATATTGCTTCCCTAGATGAAGTGCGGGCTTTTAATTTTTTGCAGCGTAAATCTATGCCCGTTTATAGCTCCGCGCGGGTGAAAGAAAAGTTAGAGCAGCGATTCGATTATGTTTTTGAGAAAAGCCCGTATCCTGGTGTGCCGCGCATTGATTTAATCCCTATTCATCCAGATCAAGTATTCCAAATTGAAGGTATTGATATTCAAGCCATTGAATATATGCACGGCAGTATGCCTGTATTGGGGTTTCGGATTAAAGATTTTACCTATCTCACCGATTTTAAGTCTATTTCGGATGCGGAATTGGAAAAAGTGAAAGGCACGAAAATCTTGGTCATTAGCGCGATTCATTATCGTACCCATCATTCGCATATCAATGTGCCTGAAGCCTTAGAAATCATCGAAAAACTCCAACCTGAGCAGGCCTATATTACACACATCAGCCATTGGATGGGCATGCACGCGGATGTGACACCCAATTTGCCCCCGAATGTAGCCCTAGCTTGGGATGGCTTAAAAATTGAACTATAAAAAAGCCTTCCTAATCCAAAATAGACTAGAAAGGCAAAGTATTTAAACCCTATTGGGCTATTTTCTCACTTTATTTCTTTACAAAGCGAATCATTTCAACGCCGCGTTCTGTTTTTATTGCTATGAAGTAGCTACCAGCAACTAGTCTGGCTACATTCAATTCTAGTTGCGTTGTTGCACCAAATTGTTGGGTCATTACTACTTTTCCAGTAATGTCCATTACTTGTATTTCGCTAATTTCACTTTTTGCTTCGATGGTTAGTATATTCGTGGTTGGTGTTGGGTAAATCTTTGTATCAGAATCTTTAGAGATAGTGAATACTGTAATTACCTCTGAATAAGCGTATGAACCATCAAAATCGACTTGCTTTAGGCGGTAGTAATTGAGTGCTACGGGACTAGCATCAATATAACTGTACTCTTGAACTTCGACGGTAGTACCCTCACCTTGTACCTTACCAATCGCTTCAAAAGACTTTCCATCCAAACTACGTTCTACTTGAAAATAGTCATTGTCTTGCTCTGACTCAGTTCTCCAACGTAATACTACCGCATCATTCTCCAATTTTCCTTCAAAAATAGATAGCTGCACAGGAAGAGCTGTACAACCTCCTGGATCAGTACCAGAAACGGTATATGTTACAATCACCGTTTCATCTCTTCTATTAGATGTCAATACTACTGGAACATCAATGGTGGCAGCTGTTGGATTAGAAAAGCAACCAGAGTAGTTAACTTGTAAATTACCTGATCCAGTAACTACCTCTTCTCCATTTATTGAAATACCATCACCACCATCCAAACCATCTGTTGCTCCCGTACAATCATTGGTAACAATTGTAATATCTAGAAACTGACCTGCTGGTACAGATATAGTAGTTGAGGACTCTTGAGAAGTATGGTTGCCTGCGTCATCTACTCCATTAAGAATGCAAACAACCCCATTAGCAGGGTCTAGTGTAGTACCAGCACAATCTGCAACACAACCATCTCCTGTTTCACCATTAGTAATCTGTGAACCAAGATAAACAGTTGTTTGGCTAAATGCCAAATTTGCAAAAAAAGTGCATAAACAAAGCAGTAAAATTCTTTTCATGAGAAGGTATATTTTCCTATTGAGTACAAAAAATGAAATACATTAGCATCTACATAATGCTGAATACGTGAGTAATCGGAATGGAAGAAAAATAATTGTAATAGCAAATCGAATAAATTTACATTTATTATAGTTTGCTATGCTCATACAAATACCAAATAATAATACAAATCTACAAAAAATAATTCTCCATTTTACATATAACTTAAGAAATAAAAAGCTTATAAACTAGGTGAAAGTACCTTTCGTGTATTTTTTTACCTAGAATATATAAAAAAAAAATATCAAAATCCCCACATAACACAAATTTAATGTTAGAAAGTAGTTGATTCTATATAAATTTATTAGATTTGTTTTCTAAATAGCACTTCCTTTTATATCGATTACACAAAGAGTACGTGGTGAGTTCATTAAATTATCCACCTATTTATTCAACATTATTAAGAATACCTTCATTAATGCCAGCTACTTATTAGTAGCCTACTTACTCTGTCACATAATAAATATTATTTTCTCAACTTATAATTTTGTAAAAAGCTGTATATTTTATGAAACGGATTTTACTACTGGGCTATTTTTTAATAGCACTCACTTCTCTAGCATATTCTCAGGCTTGTCAAATTAACTTCGAGTCTGACGGAGGAATGCACCTTAGTGGTACACCAATAACTGATGTAGGTGCATTATCAGGCGTTCAAATTGTTGATGGCACGGACGGTGGTACTTGTATGGCGACCTATTCATTCGATGTCATTAATGAAACGGTTGTTCCTGCTACTTGTCCAATGCCTAGTGCGGGTGGCGTAGATGATATTACCATGATGTTTATGGTAGAGGAAACTTTTGATGCTTATGGTGGTATGACGCTTACTGACCGACCAGCCAAAGGGGGAAGTCAGCACAATATTTTGTACACCACAACAGGAATTAGAGGTAATAACGTGAATGGACAAAACAATGACGGTGATACTTCTACAGGTGATGTAAGTTGCTATAGCGTAAAAGTGAAATTTGCTGACCACATCCATGCTACTGCTGATGAAGTAAAAGTAAATACGACTAGTATCAATACATCTGGTGAAACTTTTGAATCCACTTCCATAGTGTTTTTAGATGCGGCCTGTAATCCTTACGGAACAGCTACCTATTGTGGTTTCTATGAAGACCTTGATGGACCAGGAGGTACACATCCAGGAGTACTCCCTGATTGTACTACTGCTCCTACTGTAAAAGCGGAACCTTGGGCTGTAACAGGAACAGGTGTTTGGACAGCACAAAACACAGGCACTGTAGATATTACAGATCCTTGTAATCCTATATCCGCTACTAGCGGTCCAGATAATAATTCAGATCCTACTGGTGTAGACGCAGGTTTAGCTCCTACCGATGTTGTAACTGGATTTATTTTCAGAGTATGTTTAGAAGATGTAGCAATTGCTACCGCAGATGGTGTTGAAACTACCTCACAAACTAACTTCACAAGTACTTTGAATGGTTTTTGCTTTTTGGATGGCGCGGAACTTCCAACAGAATTGGTAGAATTTCAAGGCAAATTCCAGTCTAATTCAGTAGAACTTTCTTGGCATACCTTGAGCGAATTAAATAATTCACACTTTGAACTAGAGCGTAGTTTTGATGGTAAAAACTTTACGTCAATTGCTAAATTACAAGGCGCAGGCACTACAGTTGAGCCGCAAGCATATAGCTTTATAGACGTTGATTACAAAATAGGGGCAAATTATTATCGCTTGAAACAAGTGGATACTGATGAAGGTATAGAATATTCTAATGTTATTATAATAAATACGAATAAGAATAGCTTAGATACTAAGGTCTTCCCTAATCCAACATCAGATGCATTGACTGTAGAAATGACCTATACTACAGATAGAATTCAAATTATTGATATAACAGGAAGAGTAGTAGCAGAGCATAAGTTCCAGCAAGTAGAGCAAGCGTACTTAAATACAGCAAATTTAGTACCGGGTGCATACTTCGTAGCTATCCAAGCAGATAGTGGTGTGGAAATGATTCGCTTCGTGAAGAAGTAAATTATACGATAATGAAAATTATAAAGCCCGTTTCGCTCAAGTAGTGAAACGGGCTTTTACATTAGAAAAGAAAAAATAAGCTCCATTTTCAATTCTCCATTTCAATTGGCTTATTCTTCACATATTTATCCAACCAAGTACTCATCTCCCATAGCATATGCAGGACCGATTCACGGGCGCGATAGGCATGACTTTCGTGCGGCAACATGACTAGGCGCGTCGTAGCACCTTGTCCTTTCAGCGCATTATATAGGCGTTCGCTTTGCATGGGGTATGTGCCTGCATTATTATCAGCCTCTCCATGAATAAGTAATAGCGGAGCTTTTATTTTGTCAGCATGCAGGAAAGGCGACATTTGCATATACACCTCTGGTGCTTCCCAAAACGTGCGTTCTTCCGACTGAAAGCCAAAGGGCGTGAGCGTACGATTGTATGCACCACTTCGAGCTATACCTGCGGCAAATAAATTAGTATGTGCCAATAAATTTGCCGTCATAAATGCACCATAGGAGTGCCCGCCTACTGCTATGCGATTAGGGTCGGCAATACCCATGTTTACTAAGGTCTTTACAGCCGCTTCAGCACTCATTTGGAGTTGGGGAATAAAGGTTTCATTGGGTTCTTCTGTACCTTCCCCTACTATCGGCATACCGAAGTCATTGAAGATAGCGTAGCCCTGCGTCACCCAAAAGAGCGGTGTACTCCAACTCAATTGCATGAACTCATAGGGCGACCGCTTTATTTGACTAGCCGCATCTTTACTTTTATACTCTTTGGGATATGCCCACATGAGTACAGGCAATTTTCCGTCGCGTGCTTTATCATAATGGGGAGGTAAATATAGTGTGCCTGTAAGTTCGATACCATCGGCTCTTTTGTAGCGAATGAGTTGGCGTTGTACCTCTTTGAATAACTCGTAGGGATGCTCGAATTGCGTAATGGCTTGCATGGTATTTTTGCAAAGATTACGTATAAAGTAATTGGACGGCTCGCTTTTCGATTCTCTTCTATTGATAAGAATGCCCTTTTCAGGTTCTAATATAATAAGCGATTGTTCATAATAAGGAGCTTCGGATTGCCATAGGCGTTGAGTGGTCTTGGTGCTTAAATCATATGCATCTACAAAAGGGCGATTCCCTTCATTGGATGCACCAGTACCTCTTAAATAAAGCGTCTGTCCATCATTGCGACGCATCAATACTAGGTGTCCATAGCCGTTACGCTCTAGCTCAAAATTACCAGGGTCATTGTAAGCGTCTTCCCAAGAGCGGTCGAATAGGACATCCATTTTTGCTTTATTCGCATTAGGGTTCCAAGCACTCGTAATAATTTTACGATTTTGCCACCACCACTCATAGCTAATAGCTAGTTGCTCATCCCCCCAAGCAGTACCACCGTAGCGCAATTGAAAGCGGATACTTTTTTGTGGTTCTCCCTGAAAAGGGGCATCCCAGAAGTACAGTTGGTCACGATAGGCGGTATCTCGCTTCGGATCACCGAAATCAAGTGCTTCTACCCAATATAAAGTAGCTGCTAAGTCAGGTCGCCACGCGATGCTACGTGGCCCTCGTCGGACTGCTCCAAAGCCTTGAGGAATATCCTCTGCCATAGGGATACTCACAATTTTTTTCAGGAGTTTTCCATTACGCCTATAAACGATTACATCAAAAGGAAACCGACCATAAGGCACGTTGTATGAAAAAGGATGTTTCACTTTCGTGACAAGGAAATATTGTCCATCAGGCGAAGTGGCAAAGCTGCTAATGATACCATCTATACCAAGTGGTTTATGTTCTCCCGATTCAATATCTATTGCATGTAATTCCGCATAGCTATAATACGTAAAAAGTTCTTCATCATAGCTATTGCGAAGCAAATCTTGGTATGTTCTTAAGACTGCTTTTGTACCTTCATTCGTCTGTATCATGGGACCTTTAGGTACATTGGAGTGCTTTAGTGTGCGTCCTCTATTTCTAAAAATGCTCTTATAAATCAGTCTGTTACTATCCGAAAACCATTTATAGGGCAAACCGCTCATTGCGTTATTTAAGATGGGCGCAGTCAATCGTTTTGCTTGTAAATTCGCAATATCAATTATCCACAACTCTATCCCTTTTGCTCGTGTATGCGTGAACGCAATCATAGAGCTATCAGGCGACCAACTAATGTGTTCGATTTGTGCTTTTCGAGGAAGACCTTTTATTTTATACGCTTTATTTTCAGAAAGTGGGCGTAGCCACAATTTTGTATAGTGGATAGAACGGCTTGCACCATTTGTTCTAGGGTTAATACGAATACCAGCCAAGCGTAGCTCCTTTTGTGCTACTTGCTCAATAGAAGGTAACTTTGGGCGTTCCAGCAATAATAGCCACTTGGCATCCGGACTCAGCCGTAAGCTAGGTGGCGAAGGCGTATCTATTAAATCAGCAATTAACTTAGATGGTGTTTGGTAAACATCATCCTGCTGCGCTCTTGATATAAGCACCATAAAATGTGTATGCTAACACAGCACTAGGCATACCTTTATAACAAAAGGTATATTAGTTTTCCTCACAGTAAGGTGCGCTTAGTGCAATTCTTTTTTCTTACTTACAAGTAGATGCCAATGAATGCCAGCAAAGAAGGGTAGGCATAAATAATAAAATCAGGAACATTATTTGAAGCTGAACATAAAAGATGCCTAAAGTTGCTATTGTAAAAACTTTAGCATTCACTAAAATATTAGGAAGGCTAACGACTACTCGGACATAAATTTTTGCTGCCTACATTGTAGTAAGATTAAACTTATTTAACTACACAGGCAAGCTGCTTTGTACATTTTTTAATAAAAAACACTAGTAATTGAGTGTTTTGGAGTATAAAATTAAAAATAAGAGTATGTTTGGGGTTTTACAAACTATTGATTTTCAGTTTATAAAAATCCAAAAACACTTTAATTAAAGCCAAAAATAGTAAGTTGTAACACAAAAATCAAGTATACTTTGTAAAAAAAAACAATCTAATACATATATGTTTTTTACTGCTATATCTTTAGCTTGACTTTCCCGATAGGTGCTGTGTTAAAAATCAAAGAAAAACTCTAGCTGTTGTTCTGGTTGCTCTATAATTTGGATAAAGTGTGTTTTGAAAAAGTCTGCGAATTTAAGAATGCTGACAAACCGTTGTGTTTTCTCAAAAACTTTACTCAAGAATAAGCAGAAGCTGGGTATAAAAAATAAGCAAATCCAAAGTAGTATTAGGAAGATACTGATGACTACCCGATGCGGTGTCAAAGATTGTTTCTTTTTAAACAATACTTGAAATTTCAAGTGTGACTTCCATGATTTGAATATAATTTCGTATTACATACGAGCTATCGGAATGCACTGATTCTTTAAGAAAACTATCGAAAAAATCTTGCTCTCAAATTTGGCGAAGACATAGCAAATTTTACCCAAATAAATATTGTGTGGTACTTAAAGCTCCCATTTTTTCTCCATCTTCGCGGCATGAAGCGAACGACCAAATGGCTGCTCTCAGGCTTTCTATTTCTGCAATATTTCGTATGGGGCGCGTGGATGGTGACGGTAGGGACGTACATGCTCAATAGCTTGCAGTTCGATGGCGTACAGGTGGGCTTGATATATGGCTGCCCGGCAGTAGCCGCTCTAGTGTCGCCTTTCCTAATTGGCATTCTTGCCGATCGCTATTTCTCGACGGATAGACTGTTACTACTGCTGCAAATTCTAAGTGGACTCTTATTGCTATGGTTGGCTCAAGTGCGCGATTTTTCTTCGTTTTATACCTTGATGCTCTTGCAAAGCTTAGTCTTCACACCTACGCTTTCTTTAGCCAATGCGATGGTTTTCCATCATAGCGTAGTACGCGAAAAAGACTTTGCGAATATCCGTGTATGGGGAACGATTGGTTTTATCGTAGCGAGTGCGATGGTGAGTCTATTGGCATGGGAAAACTCTGCGAATACCTTACTTTTTGGCGGCATTGGCTCCATAGCAATGGCAGGCTATTGCTTATTCTTGCCCCACACCCCACCTTTCCGACAACAGCGGGCTTCCTTTCGCCAAATTTGGAATAGCGATTTGAAAAAGCTCGTGCTGAATCGTAGTTTTTTTGTGTTTGTGCTGTGCATTACCCTCATTCGAGTGCCTGCTTCTTTCTATTATAGTTTCGTGAATCCTTTTTTGGTAGATATTGGCATGGCGCAACCCACCCTGAAAATGGCATCGGGCCAAGTGGTTGAAATATTTCTTATGCTGAGTCTGCCTTTTATGCTGCGCCGTTTTGGTATTAAGTGGCTAATGCTACTTGGCTTCACGACTTGGGGACTGCGCTATTTTTGCTTCGCTTATGGCAATATGGAAGCGGGTGTAGCATTACTCTATATTGGGATGCTCCTCCACGGACTGTGCTATGTGTATAGCGACCTTTCTGCACAAATTTTTATTGACCAAAGCGTGCCGCCTTATCTTCGCAATAGCGCGCAGGGTTTTATGCTTTTCCTGACTTATGGATTAGGCATTTGGTTGGGTTCGCTAGTAGCAGGTGCGATAGTGGATATGCACACTTCTGCTGATATGAGCAAAAACTGGGAAGCCATTTGGCAGTTTCCTGCTGTGATTGGGGTGAGTGTAGCGGTGTTGTTTGGACTGTTTTTTCGGGAAGAGGGTTTGTTGAAAGGAGATGGTGTTTAATGTCAATAATATCCATCATATTTTTAACAAGAGTGATAAGTTCTGAGTTTTTCTAATAACCAAGTCTTTAGAAAAATAGTACTACTTTTATCTAAATCTGACACTATTGTTTCACGTGATTCTTTTTGGTCAATCAGTTTTCTAAAAATACTAAGAAAATTCCTGAAGGCTACCACATATAGGGAGTCTTTAAGTGCTAAGAGTTGTGAAAATAATTTACATTTATTGTCAATACTTTGATAAGTATCTTGCTCTTCATACATACAGCATATATATAATACTTTTGCTTTGAGTTCGTGTGAAACTTCTTTATAACTATAGTCTAGTAATTGCTTCGCATTGATAAAATCTTTTTCTGCAAAAGAAATTTGTGCATACAAAATACGTTTGGTTTCAACTTTAGTATTGGGACGTAGAAACTCACCGTACTTGTTTACAATATCTATCGCAAGTTTAGTCTCTGGTATAGCAGTAGCTAAACTTACCATATTATTTAACATAATATTCGTTATAAATCCTCCTTGTAGTAAAAGACCAGTATCTAACCCCAAAAGGTATAATTCTACTAGCTGTCTAGATAATTCTATTCTACCTTTTCGTAAATACATTGCTCCCAAATTTAATAAGGAGCCTATTATAAAACGCTGCTCTTTAAATGGAAATTCTGTGTGATTTTCTCTAAAAAATATTTGCGCTTCCTGAAAGAACTTAACGGTTTCCCTATACCAAGCCAAATATAATATTTCATACATTTGTGCCAATTTGCTGTAAGCCTTTAGTTTAGGAATTGAAATATCTGGTATTTCTTCTCTAGAAATACTATTTCGAGTTTTTGCTTCACAGGCAAATTTTAGTATATAAGTATATCTACTTTGTTCTATAGCTTGTAATCCTTTCGTAAATATTGCTAAGTAGTTACTTTGTTTTTCCTCAGAACTTGTTTGCACAATGTATTCTTCAATTAATCCATAGTTTACTTCAGAAATAAAATGTATATTTTCCCATCCTGATTCAGGATATAATTCGAAGTCTAAATCTGAATTTAGGCTCTTTAAACGCACAACTTCCTGTATTACAGGGCTGCATTTAAAGCTATTTCCTTCTTGCTCTAACCAGCCTTTTTGAACTAATTGAATTAGTAGTTCATCTAAATTTTCTTGATTAGATAGAAAATTTTCTAGTGTAGTAAATGTTATTTTTTCAGGAGGCAGCATAGCAAAAATAGAGAGTAAGTAGATTTCCTCGTAGGTTAATTTTCCTAAATTATACATTGCTTCAATAATAGCCTCTGGTGTAGCTTTGTTGAGACTCCCATAATGGGTATGTACTGCGCGCTTTTGAGATAGTGCTAGTACACTTCGTTCTTGTAAATCGTATAGTAAATCTTCTAAACGGTAGCGTGTCTTTAATGTATTGAGCTTGCGTAGGTTCTTTGCTAATAATTCTAATACAAGTGTGTTTCCACCTACAGCATAACGTATTTGTTTTAGGAGGTCTTCTTCCTCCTGTTGTAGCTTCGGGTAGTGTTTTCTAAACAGAGCAATAGCTTTATGTTCTGGTAAGCCTTCTATAGCATAGCTGCGCTCTTGTTCAAAATTGCCGACACGGGAAGTAAGTAAAATATGAAAATTGGGTAGCCTCAAAAGATGTTTATAGTTAGTCTCTAATTCAATTAGGGTGTCGGTGTTATCTAATACTAAAAGACAAGGTGGGGTCAAATTTACTAATGTAGTAAGCAGAAGATTTAGGCATTCTTCGCCGTTTGCATTCGTGTCAAATTGGAGCTGTAATGGAGTGGCAAGTTGTAATAGCGCATCTATAATACTGCCATCGCTCAGTAGCCATGCTTTATGGGTATATTCATGATGATATTGGTGATAATAGCGTGCTGCCAAACTCGTTTTTCCAATACCGCCTTGCCCATTTATTATTAACATGGACGCATTAACACTTGATTGTAATTGTACCCGCATATCATGTAATTCCTGTTCTCGCCCAATAAAGAACTCTGGAAAGAAAGGAGGAGGTGTGAGATGGGCTTTTACGTGTTTTCCACCATAGCTGTAATAATGGTTGTTCACCACATTGTCACCTATTCGCACATCCTTGCCTGCTTCTATGCTGCCTGTTGAAGTATTTTTGCTCTTTTCGACTTTCATACGCTTGGCTTTGCCTTTGCCAAAGATAAGAATTTCTCAGAGAAAATTCATCAACTAGTTTTCCTTAGCTGATGAATTTTAGAGGCACCAGTAGAACATTAGTGATAAGTTGTTGTGAATAATTTGATGAGTGGCATACCTGGATTTTATCGTACTAGTGAAGATAATCCTCTTGATGTCACTAGAAGTGTTTTTTTAGCTAAAAACACTAAAATTCATTCCCAAATTTGCAACCTCAACCCCATTTAAGTCGTAATGTTATTTTGAATATATGAATTCATTGAATAAGAATTTTAATACATATGTTTTAGGATAATATTATTATTCTATATCTAATCAAAATTTTTATCTATAAGCATAGAAACAGCTTAAAAAGCTATTAATCAAATATTTGTATGCTTAGATTAAAGCTTTTTAAAATCATATATGCATAGATTTTTTGTTAAAGTATTTCTTATTATAGATTATATTCATATCTTCGCTACAGATTTAAGAAAGATTTGATATTTATCTGCCATACAATAACTTAGACATCATCCTACTCTCATGCTCTATCTGAGCAAATTTATCCCGTTTTTGAAACATATCTTTCATAAGTATCCATAGTAAATTTAAGTCGTTTGTACATTGATTTCGCTGTACTGATGAGATGCGTTTGTATTTACAACTCAATAGTTGCAAATACAATACCAAATCTCACAAGCAATCAATGCACTTGTATGCTAGTAGCTAGTCAATATGCTATGCTACTAGGTAGAGTTCTATTTACTTTTTATTACTTAACGGATTCAAAAATTCAAGGGCGTTGTGAGAACATTTACTATTTTAATTCTAGTATTTTTAGTGGCGGCTGGTCTTCGAGCGGAGGGCAACGTACTGCACGTGAAGCAAGGTGCATCGGGTGATGGTACTTCTTGGGCAGATGCATTTGGCGATTTGTCAGAAGCATTAGAGGTGGCTGATTATGGAGACCAAGTATGGGTGGCAAAAGGCGTATACAAGCCTTCGACGCGTGATCGCAATGCTACTTTTGAAGTAATGGATGGCGTACAGCTATATGGCGGCTTTAGCGGAAGTGAGAACAGCTTGGAGCAGCGCGATTGGGTACGCAATAGCACTACCTTAAGTGGCGAAATTGGTGCAGCAAGCACTATAGACGATAATTGTTATACCGTATTATATACTAGAAACGTTAGTGAGGACACCCGTGTTGATGGTTTTACGATTACAGGTGGTGCAGCTAATGGTCTAGGTGAAAAGGGAGACCCAAGACGTTGCGGCGGTGGCTGGTTCAACGACGGAGAAGGTGGGAATTCTAGCCCAGTTTTAGTGAATTGCACTTTTGTAAACAATTTCGGTAGAGATGGTGGTGCAGTTTATAACTATGCAAAAGATGGTATTTGCCAACCTACTATCGAGAATTGCAAATTCTTGAACAACAAAGCAGACCTTGATGGCGGTGCAATGTACAATGTGAGCCAAAGAGGAGTATGCAATCCTATCCTTAAGGATTGTAAAGTGGCAAATAACGAAGCAACCTATGGCGGTGGTATCCTTAACTACTCGCAGCAAGGTGAATCGAGCCCTGAAATTATGGGTTGTTCGTTCCAAGATAATATCGGCTATGTACGCGGTGGTAGCATCTACTCTTCAGAGGATGGTGGTAAATGCGAGCCTTCTGTAGCTAGTACATATTTCTCGGACAATCGTGCGACAGTTGGGAAAGACATCTATGAAGAGAAAATGATTAATAAAACGGATGAAACCGTTGCTTCTAGAGGAAGAGTGACAAAGCTATAAAAGCAGATTTACCTTTCTTAAATAGCGTTCAAGAGTATGACTTTTGAACGCTATTTTTAGTTAGAGCGTGTTTGGA
>JAHDCQ010000296.1 GCA_020629845.1 Saprospiraceae bacterium
TTTTATGTGTTGAAGAAACTTTTGTGTGCAATAAAC
This sequence comes from Saprospiraceae bacterium, assembly GCA_020629845.1. Lineage (GTDB taxonomy): Bacteria > Bacteroidota > Bacteroidia > Chitinophagales > Saprospiraceae > JAAUTG01. Next base: position 37 of record JAHDCQ010000296.1, read on the forward strand.
GGTATATTTAGGAAGCAATTTAGCCACATATCTTTATGGGAGTCATCCAACGACAAAGTATTAAGCATAGTATTATAAGTTTCGGTGGCGTATTCATTGGCGCAATCAGTACGCTATTTATTTATCCTAAGGACTTAGATACCTATGGTTTACTCAACTATATTATCAGTTTTGCTACACTCCTTATGCCTTTAGTTGCGTTCGGGGTTCATGCTTTAGTGATTCGATTTTTCCCTGATTTCAAAGATGAACAGCGGCAACATCACGGCTTTTTAGGTTTGCTCCTGCTGCTTGCTAGTACGACGATTCTACTTAGTGGCTTATTACTATATACTATTCAAACTCCCACCTACAACCTACTCCAACCTTTAGGTTTCGATATTGCTGATATTGCCAATTATGCTATTCCAATTTTTATATTATCTAGCCTGCTTCTACTTAATAAAATTTTTACTTCTTATATCAGCGTATTTGGACGTATTGTTGTCCCCAATATATTGAATAATCTATTTGTCAAGTTATTGGTACCTGCCCTGGTCTTGCTCTATTTTTTAGAGATGGCTTCTAGTTCGACTATCATTTATATTTTGCTTGCTAGTTATGGTTTTATCCTGCTGAGTTTGGTGATATATACTGCTATTTTAGGGCAATTGCATTGGAAACCCCAGTTTCAATTCTTAACTCCAGCATTGGTGAAGCGCATGCGTACCTATGCACTTTATGGAGTATTGGCGGGGATGGGAACAACCGTAGCACAACAGATTGATAGTATTATGATTTCTACGCTTGTAGATTTCAAAGGCAATGGTGGTTACAATATTTTTCGCTTTATGTCCAATACAATTGATTTGCCTTTAATAGCAATGATAGCGATTGGCGGGCCTATTATTTCCGATAAATTTAAGCATAATGACCTTGATGGCATCAATAGCCTCTATCAAAAAACCTCACTCAATGCACTTATTCCAGGAGTACTGCTATTTATTGGCGTATTTTGTAATCTTGATGATCTCCTCCACCTTACAGGACGCTATGCCGATTTAGCACCATTAAAGTCGGTTTTTATCTTCCTAGGTTTGGCAAAATTGTTTGATTTGCTCACTAGCCTAAATGCTCAAATTATAGGTTTTTCGAAGTATTTTCGCTTCAACCTAGTTGTGATGCTAATTTTAGCCTTGCTGAATGTGGTGAATAACTATCTTTTTATAGAAATATTTGGGCTAAATGAAATCGGCGCTGCCATCGCGACTTGTATTTCTATTTTACTCTATAATGTATTGCGCTTAGGATTCATTTGGCTAAAATTTCGCATGTTGCCTTTTACTAAAGAGACTATAGTTGTACTAGTGATTGGCTTAATCATTATGGCGATTGCTATTTCCTTACCGCTTCATCTTCATCCCATTCTTAATATGCTTATTCGTAGCGTATTGATCGCTTCTATTTATGCCTTCATTATCGTGCGTCTGCATATTTCAGAAGAAGTTAATAGCTTAGTGATGAAATATTGGAAGATGGTATTCAAATAAATCACTCGACTATGCTATTTAGATTAGCGACCAGCCAATTTCCCATTAGTGCCGATATAAAGGCGAATTACAAGTACATTGTCGCACAAATGCATGCTGCAAAAGCGAAAAATTGCAACATCATTCACTTTCCTGAAGCAAGTCTTTCAGGCTATGCAGGTGTAGATTTTAAGGATTTTGAAGGCTATAATTGGGCATTGCTTCGTCAATGCACACAAGACATACTTCATCTAGCTGCCGAACTACAGCTTTGGGTGATTTTAGGCTCTGCTCATCCTTTATCGAGTGGGCATAAACCGCATAATTGCCTCTACATCATCAACGACAAAGGGCAAATTCAAGATAGATACGATAAGCGTTTTTGTGCAGGCAATGCTACTAGTACAGAAGGCGATTTGCTACATTATACTTCAGGCAATCACTTTGCTATTTTTGAGCTAAATGGTATGAAATGTAGTACGCTAATTTGCCATGACTATCGCTACCCTGAACTCTATCGTGAGTTGAAGCAAGCGGGCGTACAACTTGTTTTTCATTCCTATCATGCAGGCAATATGGACGCTACGCGGCAGGTATTTATGGAGTCGCAGATAGGGGAGGAGAATTTTGCATTTAATCCTGGGCGTACCTATCCAGAAATCACTATGCCCGCCACTATGATTTCCTATGCGGCTAATAATTATGTCTGGATAAGTTGTAGCAATACCTCGGCTGCGGAGAGTTGTTGGGCGAGTTTTATGGTGCGTCCTGATGGTGTGATTATTGGTAAATTAGAAAAAAATAAGACGGATTTATTAATCACCGAAATTGACACAACGAAAGCATTCTATGATTCCACGCAATATTGGCGAGAACGCTCTATCAATGGCGAATTGTATAGCGGAAAATTGGTAGAAGACCCACGCTCGGAGGATAAAACAAGCTTATGATAAGCTTTTAGGTGAAAAATAAGCAGAAAAAGTAAAGGAACTTGTAGTAAGGCTTACAAAAGACCGTAGAAAAAACTTTACCTTTGCGCCGCAAAATTCATAAACTTATTTGAAGGTACAAAGTATCAAGTACAGCTAATTAGCAGGCATTTCAAAAATGCCTGCTAATTTTCAAACTTAATACCTAATACTTACAAAAACTTACCGATAAAAAATATGAGCAAAGTAACCGTTGTAGGTGCTGGAAATGTGGGCGCAACTGTAGCTAACGTATTGGCACACAAAGACATTGTGAAAGAGGTCGTATTGCTAGACCTAAAAGGTGATTTCGCACGTGGTAAAGCCCTTGATAGTTTCCAACAAGCAGCGATTGATTACTACAGTACGCGCTTGAAAGGTACGGAGGATTACGCAGATACGGCGGGTTCGGACATTGTAGTGATTACAGCAGGTGTGCCACGAAAGCCAGGTATGAGCCGCGATGATTTGATTTCTACCAATGCGAAAATTGTTTCGATGGTAACGAAGTCTATCATGCAACACTCTGAAAATCCTATCATCATCGTAGTATCTAATCCATTGGACGTGATGACTTATGCAGCGCATAAAGCATCAGGTTTGCCAAGCAGCCGCGTATTCGGTATGGCTGGTATTCTAGATACAGCGCGCTATCGTGCTTTCCTTGCGATGGCTTTGGATGTATCGCCAAAGGATATTCAAGCGGTATTGATGGGTGGACACGGTGACACGATGGTGCCACTACCACGCTACACCACTATCGCAGGTATTCCTGTGACGGAAATGATTGATGAGGATGCCTTGAATGCTATTGTGAATCGTACGAAGAAAGGCGGTGGAGAATTGGTGAAATTGATGGGGACTTCTGCTTGGTATGCACCAGGCGCAGCGGCAGCACAAATGGTAGAAGCGATTGTGAAAGACGAAAATCGTATTTTCCCTTGCTGCGTACGCTTGGAAGGTCAATATGGTATTGATGACCTGTTCTTGGGCGTGCCTGTGAAGTTGAACAAAGACGGTATCGGTGAAGTGATAGAATTGAAGCTCGACAAAGACGAAATGGCACTCTTGAATACATCCGCAGATCACGTACGAAAAGTGATTGATGTATTCAATGACATGAACGTTTAATTAATTGACAATGTACAATTGACAATTGATAATTTTTATAACAAAACCTCCTATGCTTTGCATAAGAGGTTTTGTGTTTTAGAAATAGGTTATAAAAAGCTGTCAATTGTGCATTGTCAATTGTCAATTCTACAAAATTGGGTTTACTTCCATATTTCAATAAAGACATTTTAGAAGCAGGCTGCGACGAAGCGGGGCGTGGTTGTTTGGCAGGCCCTGTTTTTGCGGCAGCAGTGGTATTGCCGCATGATTTTGAGCATCCTTTACTGAATGATTCTAAACAATTGAGTGAAAAGCAGCGCGAAGAACTACGCCCCATTATAGAAGCGGAAGCTACCGCGTGGGCAGTAGCAGAAGTGAGTCCGAAAGAGATAGATGACATTAATATTTTACAAGCTTCTTTTTTGGCGATGCACCGCGCTATTGACCAATTAAGCGTACGCCCCGAAGCCTTATTGATTGATGGTAATCGTTTCATGCCTTATTTAGGCATTCCACATACTTGTATCATAAAAGGCGATGGAAAATATCGCTCCATAGCGGCAGCTTCTGTCTTAGCCAAGACCCACCGCGATACCTATATGCACCAAATTGCCGAACAACATCCCGAATATAGTTGGTTAAGCAATAAAGGCTATCCCACGAAAGCACATCGAGCAGCTATTCGACAATTTGGAGCTACGCCTTATCATCGTATGTCGTTTAAGTTGGTGTAATATCTACCCTGGATCCGACTCCGCGCCACTAGGCACTTTCTTCAATAAGCCTCTAAAGGCATCCTGAGCCGTATTTCCTTCATGTATCACCTGATACACTTCATGCGTAATCGGCATTTCTACATTGTATTCGCGTGCTAAGTCCATCACGACACTGCACGACTTCACACCTTCAGCCACCATGGACATCTCATCAATGATTTCTTTTAAAGCCCTGCCTTTACCCAATTGCGTGCCTACATAACGATTTCTACTCAATGGGCTAGTGCAAGTGGCGACCAAATCACCCATGCCAGTCAAGCCAGAAAAGGTTTCTGGACGACCGCCCATTGCTGTCCCTAAGCGACTCAATTCTGCCAAACCTCTGGTAATAATCGCCGAGCTGGTATTAACTCCTGCGCCTGTGCCGTCGCCCATGCCTGCTGCGATAGCAATGATGTTTTTCAATGCGCCACCTAGCTCACAACCAACTACGTCTTCATTGGTATAAACACGGAAAAGTCCTGTCCGGAATATTTTTTGCAAAGCTTCCGCAATCGTATTATCTACCATCGCAATTACACTGGCTGCTGCTTGTCCAGCTACGATTTCACGTGCTAAATTCGGGCCTGTCAACACCCCTGCTGGGTGTCCAGGCATGATACTTTCGATGATTTCAGTCATTCGCATCCGTGTGCCTTGCTCCAAACCTTTCGATAGACTCACAATCGGTACCCAGGGACGAATATGTGGTTTTGCATCTTGCAGCACACCTCGAAAGTGTTGTGCTGGAATACCCATTACTACAACATCCGCGTCTTGTACGGCTTCTTTTAGCGAATGTGTTGCGCGTAAGGATTCCGTCAATGTTGCTCCAGGTAAATATTTTTCATTGCGGTGGTGTTTGTTGATTTCTTCCACCGTTTTTGCATTTCTAGCCCATATTTTGGTGGGAGCATTTCGGGCAGTCAAGGAGGCTACTGTAGTTCCCCAAGAACCACCGCCAATTAAGCCTACACGTAGATTGTTCATTTGTTTTATTTTTTGAGACCGCTTCGCTGTCAGAACAGAGACCATTCACTTCGTTCATTGAGAGAGGAGAGATTTTTTATCTCTTTTCTCTCAATCCCGATTTTTATCGGGATGGTTTCTCTTCTCTCAGCGAAGCGGTCTTAACTTTGTCCTAATTCATCTAAAAAGAGTTGTCGTACTTCCGCGATGCGTTCGTTGAGTTCTTCTTTTTTCCAATCGGTGGTATAAATAGGGTCGAGTACGCGTACTTCTACGGCTGCGGAGCGCAAGAAGGCTGTGCCACGCGGCTGCACATCATGGGCATTCATAATCACGATTGGCACGATAGGCACTTCTGCTTGCATCGCTAGGTGGAACGCGCCTTTTTTGAAGCGTCCAAGCGTATAATCATAGCTGCGTGTTCCTTCGGGGAAAATCATGATGGAAGTACCACCTTTCAGCGCGTCTACCGCAGGTTTCATGGCTTCAATGGCTTGCTCTCGATTGGAACGATCAATGAAAATCGTGCCTGTTGCCGACATCAATTGCCCAACAATTGGTATTTTTTCTAATTCCTTTTTAGCAATGCCTTTAAAGTTCTTGCGAAGCAGTTTTGGCATGATATAAATATCCGCGCCACTCTGATGATTGGCAATAAAGACCGCAGGACGATGATCCCAGAGTTTTTCTTCACCTTTCACTACCAATTGTACGCCTGCCGTAGTCAATACCAAATCGCCAATAGAACCAATCATGCTATTAACACCATCATCCCAAGAGCGATTCATTGCCCCTGTGACCACGCCACTCATAATGGCTGGTACTAGACTTCCTGCTGCGAGTAAAGTCCGCGTTGCATTCGACACAGCCGCAGGTTTATTATCTTCCAATCGTAAAATCGGCCAGTCATTTTTGAAGGAAACCGCCGCCAATTTTTTATCAGGATTAATAGGACGTGGATTGCCAACAATTTCTAAAAGCGGCATATCCTCTGCACTATCAGTGTAGAAGTAGCTTTTGGATAAGTCTAAATCGAACTGCTTTTGTAATTCCTTTGCTG
>JAHDCQ010000297.1 GCA_020629845.1 Saprospiraceae bacterium
AGAGAATCGCCGAAATCAGCGTACCTGCGTGACCGATACCTACCCACCATACGAAGTTGGTAATATCCCAGCCCCAACCGATGGTTCTGTTCAAGTCCCAAGACCCGATACCAAACCAAACCGTCCACAATACACAGAATACGTAGAACGCCAAAAAAGTAGCAGATATAATGAACCCGATTACCCACGGTAAGCTCGGTGCGCGTTCCGTAGGGGCGCATATATCCTCCGTAATATCATGGTAACTTTTATTACCTGTAATAAGCGGTCGCCGTATTTTCGATATTGGTGCGCTCATTTATATTAGATTTATTGTGAGCTTTTTAATTGAGTTTTTCTACAAGGTTTACTAAACTTTTAAAAGTTTAGTAAACCTTATATTACTCTATCAAAAAACAATTAATTTCAAATAAGTATGAGATTTTTAAAGTGTTGAACACTTCAAAAGTCTAGTGCGAATGGTCATCGTGTCCGTGGTCGTCGCGACCATGGCTGTGACCGCCTTCGTATAGGCTTGCCAATTGTGGCTTATTCACCACCTTAGCAGTATATTGAACTGATGAGCGAACGTTGGTTTGCTCCAATGCGATATAATTCAGATCTAAATTGAATTTCTTGCTTAATTCGCTATTCGGGTCGTTGCGATCACCGAATGTGATAGCACCTGTTGGGCAAGCAGTTTGGCAAGCCGTACGAACATCAGCATCCTTCAAGCGACGACCTTCGCGCTTCGCTGTCAATTTACCCTCTTGGATACGTTGTACGCAGAAGCTACATTTTTCAATCACACCACGCGAACGAACCGTTACGTCTGGATTCAAGACCATACGCGTCAAGTTATCCGCACCATAAGGCACTTCTGATGTACCGTTTAAACCTGGCTCATTCGCTGCAAAAAGGTCAGCAGTTGTATAATCCAACCAGTTGAAGCGGCGCACTTTATAAGGGCAGTTATTCGCACAGTAGCGCGTACCAATACAACGGTTATAGGTCATTTGGTTCAGACCTTCCGATGAGTGCGGTGTTGCAGCTACGGGACATACATTCTCACAAGGAGCGTTATCGCAATGCTGGCACATCATTGGCTGATATACCACATTTGGGTTCTCATAATCGCCATAGAAGTAGCGGTCAATACGCAACCAAGCCATTTCGTGGTGACGACCAATTTCTTTCTTTCCTACTACTGGCACATTGTTTTCTGCCATACAAGCTACGGTACAAGCCGCACAACCCGTACAAGCATTCAAATCAACGTGCATGCCCCAAAGGTGTCCTTGATTTAGGATGTCTTCGTGACCAGGATATAAGGTGTAAGCGTTTAATTTTTGATGATGCTCGCGTTCACCCACCAAACCCATATAATCAGGGTTGAATGGATTCATGCTGCCGTGATGTCCACCACCGTGATCATCTCCATGATGCTTACCGTATACAAAAGTCTCTAGGTCTTTTGCATTGGAGCGGCGAATAACCACACGCTTTGTCAATGCGCCCTGGAAACCTTTACGCACCGTCGTTGATGCCGTTTCATCCAAGTATTCGCCAGTTTCTGTATCTTCTAGACCAATAGTGTGGTGATACTGGACACAAGCTACTGCACCATCTTCGCCTACTTTACCGTTATATTCTGCTTCGGTATAGTATTTGAAGTTGCCGTTTGCATCAACACCTACCCAGGGGAATACATTCGTACCGATTCCTTGCCCTGCTTTTCCTACTACATCGCGGCCATAGCCTAAGCTAACTGCCATCGTGTCTTCCTTCAAGCCAAAGTTGCGCGCTACTGTAAAGTTAGCACTTGCTCCATTAGCAGTCAGTTTCACAATGTCTGCTTCCCCGTAAATTTCATTATCATTCAAGCCTTGATAGCCTTCCCAGCTACGGTTGCCATCCCATTTAATAGGTACTTGAAGGTAATTGCCCCAAGCACAACGCGTAACAGGGTCTGGCATTTCTTGTAGCCAGGGATTGTTGGCATACACTCCGTTTCCTATTACGTCTTCGTATAGTTGCACTTCCAATGCTGCATTGGAAGGCTTGTTAATTCCACTTGTAGATGCGCTACCTGCATAAGCACCCGCATTTTTTGCCACACCTGTTTCAATAACACCATCATGCAATGCATTGTCCCAGAAAGATTGTGGTCTATTGAATGATGATTGCGATGCAAATACGCCATTCATCCAATTTTGCTTGATATAGTTGTAGAGGAACATTTCCTCATCAGTACCAGGTGTACCTGCCCACTTCAGCAAGCTTACTTCTGCTTGGCGCGTGTCGAATAGCGGCGCGATAGTTGGCTGAATCAAGCTGTAGATACCACGCTTTGGCTCTGCGTCGCCCCAAGATTCTAAGTAGTGACTTCGAGGTGTGCTATAATCGCATAGTGCTGCGGTATCGTTGAAGTTAATGGCACAAGAAATCTTCGTTTGCACCTTTGCTAAAGCCTCTGCGAAACCAAGAGAAGCAGGCAAATCGTAAGCAGGGTTACAATCATCTAAGAAAATAACCGCACCTACTCTACCCGAATTCATTTCGCTTACTAAGTTCGTAATCGCCTTGTCGCTGCCTTGACGGAGGTACGATACATGACCGAAATCGAGTGTATTGCCGTAGTTGCCGAGTGCGTTATTAATCGCATTCACCAACTGCTGCTCTGCCACATTGTTCGAGCCAGAAATTACTAAGCTTTTGCCACGTGCTGCTTTTAACTCATTCGCAACTGCCTTGATAGCTGCTGCTGCTTTGTCATTCAAACCTGCTACTGCACCACCTACGCCTAATGCGCTTGCCAATGCTGCAATAGCTGCACCTTGCTCTGAAGGCTTGATAATGATACGATCATCCGCGTTTGAGCCTGTCATAGACATAAAGCTCTCTACTTGGATGTGGCGCGACATTTCGTCTTTTGCCTTCTTTATATTTTTGATTTTGCGCTTTTCGGCATAATCTGCTGCATACTCGATTGGTGAAATCCAAGTATTCAAGAAATCTGCACCGAAACTCACAATTACACTTGCCTTATCGAAATGATAATCAGGAATGACACGCTGTCCGAAAGCTGCTTCATTTGCATCTAAGATTGCAGAAGAAGAAATCGGGTCGTACATGACGTGCTGTACATTTCTGCCGCTACTCGCTGCGAAATCCGCGATTGCTTTTTTAGTAGTAGGAGAAATTATGGTATTAGAAACAATGCGAACATTGCTTGCTTTCGCCAACGCGCTTTTGATAGCCGCGTCTATCTCTGCCCAAGTAGACTTTTCACCAAACTTACCCTCCGCTATGGTGCGTGGAGCTTGGTTTCTGTCTACATCATACAGGCTCAAGACACTTGCCTGTGCGCGCGCCGATGTTCCTCCTTTGGTAACAGAAGAAAGCGTGTTTCCTTCAATTTTGATGGGACGACCTTCGCGGGTCTTCACCAAAACTGGACAATAATCGCCAGCTTGCACAAAAGAAGAAGCATAATAGGTCGCTACCCCTGGCACGATGCTATCTGGCTTCGTGACATAAGGCATGGCGTGGCGCACAGGAATTTCACAACCTGCTGCTACCGTAGCTGCACCTAATCCAAATCCTAAATACTTCAGGAAGTCCCGACGATTAGAAGTCGTCTCTAAAACCTCTTCTTTTTGAACTTGCTCCAATATTGGTAGCTCGACAAACTCTTGATTGGCTACTTTCGTCAGCGCAGGGTCGTTGTTTAACTGCTCTACGCCTAACCAAAGTTCTTGATTATTGTCTTTCATCTTTATAGATTTGAGATGTGAGATATGAGATGTGAGACTTTTAAGCCTTCGGCTTTTTTCTCTAATCTCTTATCTTGAATCTCCTATTTTTTCAAACTAAAAATTAAAAAGCACTTGAGATGCAAAAGTCTCATCTCTCACATCTCATCCCGATAGCTATCGGGACACATCTAATCCTAGTAATGGCACTTCTGGCAGCCCAAGCCTCCGATGTCTTCCACCGTTACTTTATCTCTATCCCCTGCTTGTAGCTCCTCGTGATACTTCTGATACGATTGATAGTATTCATTATCTGCAAACTTCACCTCTGTTTGGCGGTGACAGTTCACACACCAGCCCATAGATAGTGGCGAGTGCTGGTACACTACTTCCATTTCTTCTACAGGACCGTGGCAAGTTTGACATTCTACTTTACCTACGCTTACGTGCTGTGCGTGGTTAAAGTATACGTGGTCAGGCATATTATGGATGCGTACCCACTCGATTGGCCCTTGAATCTTAGGCTTATCTTTATTTGTCAAAGAAGATACCAAGCCATCCCATTGCTCATTCACTATATCCTCTACTCTATCCAATTTCTCTGGATTATCTTTTACATAAGTATCAGCAATCCACTTGGTATATATTTGCTTTACATCTTCTTGTGATAGGTCTTCGTAGTTTTCGATGTACTTATCTGTACTTGGGTTATATCCGATAGAAGCATAAATCTTTGTCAATTCTGCTGTGCCGTACTTTGAGCCTTTCTTGATGGCTTTGTGGCAATTCATACAAGTATTCGTAGCTGGAATCACCGAATGCTTCGAGCGACGCGCTCCATCGTGGCAGTATTGACATTCTATTTCGTGCAAGCCCGCATGTGTTGCATGCGAGAACTTGATGGGTTGGTCTGGCTGATAGTCTTGCTGACGACCTAACTGAATCGCTGTATTTACGGAAGTATAGCCTCCTGCTACTACTAGCGCGAAAATAGCGAAGCTGATAAGACCTGGGCTAGTGAGTATATCCACTAAAGTCTTACGGCGAGCTGGTGCGTGTCCTTCCTTCACCTGCGCCATGTAGTTCAAGTTCGAGATGATTCGAGCTAAAACTACTGCCAATAATGCTAGAATGAAAAATAATGCTATATATAAAGGTGTGTTTAGACCTTTTTTAGCTACTCCTGTTGCTGCTACATCTCCTCCAGTTCCTGGAGGTGGTGCGCCATATGTACCAGTATACATGCCATCGATATAGGCAAGTAAGTTATCAATTTCTTCATCGGTCAGTCCTGTGAAGCTATTCATCACGGTAGGCTTCCATGTATTCCACAGTTCTTTTGCGCGTGGATGCCCATCTGCAATCATTTTCTGGGAATTGCGAATCCAAGCATACAAATCTTCTTTCGGATAGTCTGCCCAACGTTCTTCCACACCACCAAGCGCGGGTCCCGTCAAGTCATCTTTCATATTCCGAGTATGACATTGCGCGCATTGGTTCAAGAACAACTCCTCCCCTGCTGCCAAGTCCTGTGCTTGCAGCGAACCAAAAGGAAGTAATAATGCTAAGAAAGCTATATATCGAATGAACCTCATAATTGAAGGACTTTTTAAGTGCGACCATAGGATATTTTGGACAAATTGCCCAAAAAGTGTTAATGTCATCCTAAAGTCAGCGCAAAAATAGAAATCCGAGCCTTATATCACAATGCTAGAACTATAAGTAAAACTATTTAGACAACTTCTAAATAGCATCTTTTTAAAAGCCAAATTTTATTCTGACTTGGAGCAGAAAGGCGTATCAAAATAGTGTTAAATTTTTCAATTTTCACTTGCTACTGAAAATTGTGAATTTTGGATTTGTCAGACGGGGGTAAAAAAATGTCAGACTGCAACTTTCGCCTTAATATGCGGATGTGGCTTATAGTTTTTCAATTCAAAATCCTCGAAACGGAAGCCAAAAATATCTTTTATCTGCTTATTGATTTCAATAGTCGGCAGCGTACGCGGCTCACGGCTGAGTTGCAGGTGTGCTTGCTCGATATGATTGGAGTATAAATGTACATCGCCGAAGGTATGCACAAATTCGCCTGGTTCTAAATCGCAGACTTGCGCCATCATCATGGTCAGCAGCGCATAAGACGCAATATTGAAGGGTACTCCCAAAAATACATCCGCCGAACGCTGATAGAGTTGGCAAGACAATTTTCCATCTGCCACATAAAACTGAAAGAGCGCGTGGCAAGGCGTAAGAGCCATATCCCCCAAGTCGCTTACATTCCAAGCATTCACGATAATGCGTCTTGAATTGGGATTATTTTTGATGGTTTCCACGGCTTTAGCTATTTGGTTGATGGTTTCGCCATTGTTGCCTTCCCAACGCACCCATTGTTTGCCATAAATTGGGCCAAGGTCGCCTTGTTCATCTGCCCATTCATTCCAGATTCGTACGCCATGGTCTTGGAGGTATTTTACGTTGGTGTCGCCCTTCAAAAACCACAATAATTCATAAATAATGGATTTTAAATGCAGCTTTTTCGTCGTCAGCATTGGGAAGCCTTCTTGCAAATCGAAGCGCATCTGGTAGCCAAATACACTTGTTGTGCCTGTGCCTGTGCGGTCGCCTTTTTCTACGCCTTTATCTAGGATGTGCTGAACGAGCGAGAGGTATT
>JAHDCQ010000020.1 GCA_020629845.1 Saprospiraceae bacterium
CGCTAAATGGATATAGAGACTATGCCCCCTAATTTTTTAGAATCAGAAAATATCCAACAGAGCCAGGATTAGGGACTTTTCTTCTGTCTTTTGCCTTGTTATATGTGGTCAAACAAATTTCTTCAAGTTCTTCAATCTTTTCAAGCGCATTTTCTAAGTCATTGGGTTTTGAAATTACTTTTCTTAATAACTTCGAAAGTTCATCAATGTTGCTTTCATTTATTTTTACTAATTGATTGAAAAACATTTGCCCTTTCGTAGCTGTAAACCCCCATAAATTATTCCGCTTGTTGAAGCTGTCAATAGTTGTTTTAAATTCATATATATCTATTTTTTTTGACACGAATTGCTGAATAAATTTCTTTAGTTGAGCAATAGCCTCTTTTCGGGTTTCGTCAATGTTTGGTAATTCATTTCCTTTCGTATCAAGTACAATTCTATCCGAGCTTATATAATTATCCCAAATTTGTATTATCTCTTTTATCTTTTGAGATTCAATCATATTGTTATTTTTTTTCATGGTGTGCAACTTAACGATTTAGATGCTGATTTCCTATCAGCTTCTAAATTGAACAACTTGATTCTCGGAAATTCACTAGGCAACGGGAAGTTAGCTAGTGAATTATTTTGAGTTGACTAAACAGTCCAGCTTATCTTTTTCTGCTCCAATTTCATATGAATTCCATAGCGCGGCTTCAGCGTAATAGCTGGAAGTAGCTCAATGCGCTGTCCCTTCAATAAATCGAGCCTATAATTTTCCAGCATTTTTAGAATAATCATTTGCATTTCTAGCAAGGCAAAATTGCGTCCAATGCACATGCGTGGTCCTGCCCCAAACGGAATATGGGCAAAGCGGTGGCGCGTTTTCATTTGTTCCTTCGTGAAACGCTCAGGATTGAAGCTTTTCGGCGCGTCCCAATGATGCTTAGAGTGGTGCAGTCCATAAATAAACGAAATCACGCGCGAACCTTTCGGAATAAATACGCCTTCTATTTCATCATCCTCTTTCGCAATGCGTCCTGTTATCCAAGAAGGCGGATAAATACGCATGGATTCAAAAATGACGCGCATCAAGTATTCCATTTGCAGCAATTCATCGAAAGTAGGGGTGCGCTCACCGCAGATTGCTTGTTTTTCTGCAAGAATTTTAGTGGTAGCATCAGGGTTTTGCTGGAGTAAGTAAAATGTCCAAGCTAAAATATTAGAAGCCGTCTCATGCCCCGCCACGAAAAGTACGAGGCATTCTTCGCGCAAGGTTTCATCGCTCATGCCCGTTTTGCTGTCTTCATATACGCTTTTGAGTAGCATATCTAGGATATCGTCCTGTTCCGTATTGTCTTTCCGGCGGCTTTCTATGATGCCTTGCAAGAGGCTATTGTTTTCTTGAGCCAATTTGCTATATGTACCCGTTCTGCCTGTGGCGTTGTAGAGTTTTAGCAAAGATGGCATACGCGCCAATTGGTTCAAAAAGTCTTGTAAAGTCGTAAAATTCTTAAAAAAACGCTGCGTATCATCGGCACTCATACTCTCACCAAAAATGGACTTTGCCATTAAGCGGAAGGTCATTTTACGGAAAGTTTCATTGAGTTCAACACTTTTTTCCTTAGCAATATCCTGATTCAGTTGCTCAAAATAGTGCTCTATTTCTGCATCGAGGATGTCTACTAATTTAGTCAACTTTTTTCGATGAAAACTCGGCTGAATAATACGGCGTTGCTGCGTATGATGTTCGCCTGTGGCAATGAGTAAGCCCTTGCCAATAAACTCGCCCAATACATCTAATCGCGCTGCGGGCTTTTCATAGTTTTGACTATTCTTACGCAGCACATGCTGAATAATATCAGGATTGATGGTCAGAATATTCGTCTTATTATGTCGTAGGCTAAAGCAATAGGTTTCGCCATAACGTTCTAGGTTTTCATCCATGAAAGGAATAGGGTTTTTCATAAATCGTTGCAAGCGAAGCAAAGAACGATAGCGTGGAGCGCGTGGTGGCAGTTTGCTTGTACTATTTTGCATGTTCAGGCGAATGTTTTTTCTTTTTCAATTGCGTAGCCCAAGTCGCAAAAGACTTGCAACTTGCTAAATAATATTGGTATTCTTCTGAATAATCTTCAGGGCTCAAATACCAATCGACGTGTTTTAAGGTGTAGGGACGTACGGTACGTAGCGCGGGAGACAATGCCAAAATTTTAGAATCAGGACGATACATAGCAAAAGTAGAGTCAATAGCTGCCACATAGACTTCATCATTCAGGCAGTCCGTTTGTGGCGACCAGAATTGTGATTCGTGTTTATATACTTTTTTCGTCATCGGTGCATCTTCGGGCAAATCTTCAATTTCCAGCGATAACCCGATGTGGTTGTAGTTGGGGTATTTATCCATCAAATCCGCAAGGTGCAAAAGCATATCTTTAGGCGTATCAGGGTAGGGGAGTAGATCGGAATCTGTAATGACTACTTTGGGGAACATACTTAATTTTTTGGCTAAATAAGCTGCGCCCAATCGCCAAGAATTAAATTTCAAATCCACTACCTGCACATTGGGATAGTCCAAGTTGGCATAAAATTCTAGCAAGGGCGGATAACTGGAAAGATTATCTACTATAATAATGGCTACTTCACCATCGAGCGAAAGTAACCAATCAATTTGCTGCTTAACTAAGTCTAGGCGATTGAAATTATTAATTAAAACAGGAATGGCATTATCTGGAATTTTATCAAAATCAGGTGCGATGGTATGCCTTCGCACATGAATTTGCCAATCCAATTGCCGTTTATATTTATGATAGCGATTGCTCAAGCCGCGTTTTTTATTCTGCCACCACGAAAACCGTTTATAGCCATCATAATCAATCACTTGTTCGCTCATGCCGCTACGGTTTTACTATGACTAAGTTCAAGTTCTTGTGCTAAGAGCTTAAGTCCTTCTTCTAAGGCAATAATTGGGCGAAAGCCAGTATGCTCTAGTAATTTTTCAGGGCTGCCCACCCGTTTATTTACCTTATAATCCAAGCGTTTCTTAGGAAAGTCGAGCAACTGAATAGCTGCTTTAGATTGTGTGATTTTTTTTATGAGTTGTGCTAATTCTAAAATGCTCGTCTCTTTTCCTCTTGATACATTGAAGATACCTGAAAGACTATGAAGCTGTAGTAATTTATCCATAGCCTGTGCTACCTCATTCACATGCGTAAAGTCACGGGTTTGTTGTCCGTCGCCAAATACTTGAATTGCCTGCCCATGCCATGCTGCATCGAAAAAGCGGGGAATCACCATACGCGTATCTTGATGTTTCCCATATACATTGAAGAGGCGCAGCGAATTAGTAGTAATTCCTTTCTCTTTGGTGAGTGCTTGTAGGTAGACCTCATTTATGCGTTTGGCAACGGCATAATCATTTACTAAATGGAGCGGGTCATTTTCTCGGCTTTTATCTTGCAAGGTATTTTTATACACCGCACTTGAAGAGGTGTAAATAATATGTTGCACTTTGTTTATTATCGCTGCTCGACCTACATTTTGCGAGCCTTGTACTTCTATTTCAATCGTATCTAAAGGTTGAGCAATGACTTCATCTACCCCCACCAAGGCTGCGAGATGTATAATTATGGCACAGCCTTTACTGGCTCTAAGTACTGCATCAGCATCCCGAATATCTACTTGGAAAAAATCAATTTTGGAAAGTATATCTGGAGTTAATTTGTTGCCAGCACAGCAATTGTCTAATACCACTACTTCCCAGCCTTGTTCTAGGAAATAACTGACTAGATGACTACCAATAAACCCTGCTCCCCCGGTTATGAGCATCCGCTTTTTGTGCATAAAAGAGAGTTTTTGATGTATGTTTACTGTGAGAGAACAGAGCTATTCAGTCATATAGACGACAAATCCACTTGAGACATAGGTACGCGGCTAAATCCTTTTTGTTACGAGTAGACAAGAATTTTAGTCATAGTCATTATTAATCTACCATTACTTACTGGAAGAGGAAGTCCAAGGCCATGTTTTCACTATTCTTTATGAGAACAAAGTATCATAATCCCTGTTAATAAGACTTAATTGATACTATGGTAAAGCAGTATAAACGCCTTCGAATAGTACTAGGCGACCAGCTTCATATAAGGCATTCTTGGTTTAGTACAAAAGATGCAGATACGCTATATGTGTTGCAGGAAGTGCTATGCGAAACAAACTATGTAAAGCATCATATTCAAAAAATAGCTGCTTTTTTTCTTGCAATGCGTCATTTTGCGAAGACTTTGAAAGCTCAAGGACATGAAGTATGCTACTTGACACTAGACGCTGCCGAAAATGGGCAGACATTCGCCACCAATATCAAACGATTAATTCAAGCGCATGGCATTCAGCAGTTCGAGTATCAATTGCCTGATGAGTATCGCGTAGACGAGCATCTGAAGCAATTATGTAAAGAACTAACTATACCGACAGCAGTAGTAGATTCAGAGCATTTTATGACTACTCGCGATTTTGCTGCTCATTTATTCGAGGGAAAAAAACGCTATCTACTAGAAACCTTCTATCGAAAAGTTCGCACGCGCTACCAATTAATGATGGAAGCTGATGGCGTGACTCCACTTACTGGGCAATGGAATTATGATAAAAATAATCGTAAAAAGCTGCCTAAGAACGTCCAAATTCCACCTGCAAAACAATATCTACAAGATGCCTCGGAAGTTGTGGAAATGCTGGAGCAAATGCAAGTTGCCACTATCGGAACGATTATTCCTGACCGTTTCGATTGTCCTGTTACGCGCGAAGAGGCTTTGGATATATTACAGCATTTCAATCAAATTCGATTACGGCACTTTGGCGATTATCAAGATGCTTTGAGCGAACGCCACTGGCTGCATTTTCATTCGCGTTTATCATTTGTATTGAATGTGAAATTGATTTCACCCCTCGAAGTGGTGGAGTCGAGCATTGCGTATTGGGAAGCTCATCAATCTGAAATAAATATTGCTCAAATTGAGGGTTTTGTGCGGCAAATTATTGGCTGGCGCGAATATGTACGCGGTATTTATTGGATGAAAATGCCCGATTATGCAACTTTGAATTACTTTAACCATCAAGCTGCTTTGCCTGCTTTTTATTGGACGGGGGAAACCAAAATGCGTTGTTTGCAACATGCGATTCAGCAAAGTCTGGATCGGGCTTATGCTCACCACATTCAGCGTCTGATGCTGACGGGAAATTTTGCTTTACTACTAGGCGTACATCCTGATGAGGTAGATGCTTGGTATTTGGGTATCTATATGGATGCTTTGGAGTGGGTAGAACTGCCGAATACGCGGGGCATGAGCCAATATGCCGACGGTGGCATTGTAGGAACAAAACCCTATGTTTCGAGTGCGAACTATGTGGATAAGATGAGCGATTATTGTAAAAATTGCCAGTACGATAAAAAGAAAAAATATGGCAAAGTTGCTTGCCCTTTTAATAGCCTCTACTGGGATTTTTATGATAGAAATGGCGACAAATTACGTCGCATTCCGCGTGTGAATATGATGCTTTCAACCTGGAATAACAAAATGAGTGCTGAAGAGCGTGAAAAAATTCTAGAGCAAGCCGCCTATTATAAAGCAAATGCTGACCATTTATGAATATAGAAATTGCCACCAAAGTCGAACAAGATTATCAAAGCGTTTGGCGTGGTTTTGATGAGAAATTGTTTCTAGCACTAAAGCCACCGTTAGTCCCGTTCAAGCTGTTGCGTTTTGATGGTTGCGAAGTAGGAGATAAAGTACAAATATCGGTAGCAGGGCAAGCTTGGCATGCCAATATCGTGGAACAGAAAAGCACTAAGGATGAAATTTACTTTGTAGATGTTGGCGAAAAAATGCCTTTCCCCTTGAAAACTTGGAGACATAAGCACCGCATTCTCCGCAATGCAGATGATACGAGTACCATTATTGATGACATTGAGTATTCTACAGGCAATCGTTTATTGGATAAGTTGATGCGCCCTGTGGTCTATCAGCAATTTGCGGCACGGCAACCGATTTATCGGGATTACTTTAAAAATAGATAACTATTTTGTAGAGTGTATTTGGTATAGGGTAGAAAGATTTTCCAAAAAAGATACTTTATTAGTATCCCTATACTATCTACCCTATACCCTCTACTAAATTTAGTGTAGTATAAATTTCTTTGTCAATTGCTTACCATCTACTTGTAAGTTAGCAACATACATCCCTGCTTCTCCTTTGAATTGGAATTGATGTTTGCCATTTGCCAATTTACCTGCAAAAGCCGTTTCCACTAAGCTACCATTGATGCTAAAAATATTCAATTGAGCATTTGATAATACTGCTTTAGCATCTACTTCCAATATAGCTGTGCTATTCATACCAGAAAGTACATTCAATTCACTAATATCACTACTTAAGGTTTCTACGCTTGAAATGAAGCCCATTTGTACATCTGCTGCGGCTGCATTCACGAAGGTATAACTGTTGTCGCCTGTTTTTTCCCAAAGAATCAAAGCAATTTGAAGATTTTCGTTAGTTACATCTTCTGCATAAGCTTCTAGGTTGTTAAAAGTCGTGCTACGCTCTGAAGTGCCGCTCAAACCATCACCTGCTACTAAAAGCCCAAAATGTGCATCTTCTAGTGTGGATACAATACGGGTATGGAGTTCATCATCTAGAATTTGCTTATGTTCTGCTGGATTGCCGCGTGAAGATTGATTTTCCATCACCGTTTTACGGATAGGATAAAGCCCTGCGATATAAGTACCGCTATTTTCTCCTGTCGCTTCCATAGCGTAGTCCACTTTAAGTTGTCCGTCTTCAAAACCCGCCTGCACACCTAATTTGATAAGCGGTGTCTGTGCAAATGCTTCTCCTACTAGACCATTCATTTCTTCTGCTGTTGCAGCATTACGACCATTTAATTTTGTACTGTTGAAGTAGAAAACAGGTTGGCCAGGAACGAAATCAAATTGGTCTACAATTGCTTCAGCACTTGCCGAGTACAAAGCACTTGAACCTGAGAAGTGCGCGGCGATAGGTATGGAACGTCCTTCGCTCTCTGCTACCATTTGCTCGAAAGCGTCCCAAGCTGAACCACCGCAAAGCGGACACCAAGTAGCCGTCTTTTTAGTTACTAATGACATTTGATTTTCTTGAAGTTGTTGGGCTTGCAATGCACTTATAAAAAGCAAGCAAGTAAGCATGGTCAATAGTCTGTTCATGTCAAAATTTTTTAATTTGAATCGGATTTTGTTTTAGTAATGGCAGATTAATAAATGTACATTCTTGAGTAGTTTTATTTTGGTTCTATTTTTTGCTTTGAAAGTGGGAGTATATCCCCACGATAGCTATCGGGGTTTGACCAATTTCAAAGTGAAAAATAGGGACAAAAGAAACAGTCAAGAATATACATTTATTTGTGTGCCATTACTTAACAATCTTGCTAATACAATGTTTCCGCGAAATTAATAATAAGTCCTCAAAGCTGCCAATAGATGTCCCAAGAATGGGTAAAGTGTCGGCTATTATTCATGGAAAATACTCACTTCTGCCAAAGCCTTTCGACGAAGCTTAGGCACGAAGGCTGGTTCAGAAGGATAGCCAACTGGTAGTAGCAAAAATGCGCGCTCATTCGCCGGGCGTTCGAGAAGTTTCGCCAAGAAATTCATAGGACTTGGCGTGTGCGTAAGCGTAACCAAACCTGCGTGATGAATTGCTGAAATCAACATGCCACAAGCGATACCGATGGATTCATTCACATAGTAATTATTATTCTTTCCCCCTTGTTCATCGAACTCATATACTCGTTTAAATGCGACAATCAGCCAGGGCGCAATTTCTAAAAAAGGCTTGTGCATATCCGTAGCCATCGGTGCAAGGTCAGCCTTCCAGCGTTCGCTCATACGGCTTTCGTAGTTTTCTTTTTCCTCGATTTCTGCTGCTGTCCGAATCTTCGTCTTTAGTATTGGATTGGAGATAGCACAAAAAGTCCAGGGCTGCTTGTGCGCGCCCGAAGGAGCAGTAGAGGCTGCCATGATGATATGTTCGATGACTGCTTTCGGTACGGCTTTATCCGAGAATGTACGTACTGAGCGTCGGGTATCTAGCCACTGATAGAAAGCTTGACTTCTTTTTTGCATCTCATCGACTGAAAAGCGTTCGGCTTCATAGCTGTGATGAGGGTGTCCGTTGATTTGAATTTGTTGCATCTAATGTTGATTATGAAAACTAATGCGTACGCAGTTTTTAGTGGTATTCGTTATCTTAAAACGTTCGTCTATCCGTTTACCGATAATCCAGCAAATATCTCCTTGCGACTCAAGTAACCAAATGTCTTCTTTTTCAAAAATGGATAGTTTTTGATGGGTAAAAAAATCCTTCAATTTTTGGCGTTTGCCCTTCATGCCTAGCGGTTGAAACCAATCGCCTGCTTGCCAATGCCGTACTTTTAATGGAAAAGACAAAGTTTCAGTATCGAAGTAGGCAACATTAGCGGGTATTGCTCCCAAGTGTTTAGGTGGTGGAACATCATGCTCCATGTTTAATAGTACATCTCCTAAATTTATAGTAGCGACTGTTGCTTTTATTTCAAAGACTGTAGTTCTTGCAACTGGTTTTTTTCGGATTAAAATTTCTCCACGATTCACTAATAATTCATGCGTAGAGGAATAATAACGACTACCCGAATTGTCGAGATGAGCGACTAATTGCCGAATTTGGTCACTGGGGAAATTATAAGTACGCACTAGCTCGAAGAGTACCGTACTTGGTGCGGGATATTCGAGTAGTTTGGAACTATTTATAGTTGTAATATTATTTTCCTCCTTTAAAATTTTCTTTTTAATTTCTTTCAAAAGAAAGTCGAACAACTGTTCGGTTTCTACTAGGTTTTGTATCGTTCGTCCTGCGCTTTGTTCTAGGCTTGGATTGATGCTTTTTAAGGTAGGCATCACGTGATGGCGTATTTTATTACGCGCATATTTATCGCTTGCATTAGAAGCATCTTCACGGAAGGGTACTTCATTTTCTTCGGCATAAGTTTCTATTTCGGCTTTGGTTGCAAAGAGTAGGGGGCGTACTACTTTTCTAAGCTTAGGACTAATGCCATGCAAACCCCGAATACCACAACCTTTTGCAAAATTGTAAATAGTAGTCTCAATGGAATCATTCAGATGGTGTGCCGTAGCGATATAGTCAAAGCCATGCGTTTGTCGTATTTCTTCTAGCCATGCATAGCGCAATTCGCGAGCAGCAATTTGAATGGATTGTTTTTTAGTTTTAGCTACTTGAGCTGTATCAAAGCTGGTCGTATAGTAACTTACGTCTAAATATTTAGCTAACTCCTTTGTGAATTGCTCATCCTCATCCGAAGATTTCCCTCGAAGTAAAAAATTACAATGAGCAAGACCGAACGGATAATTCCAGTCTTTCATCAAAAAGCAAAGCACCGTAGAGTCTATACCAGCACTTGCTGCTATAAGTATGCGTTCGTTTTTAGAAAAGAGTTGTTGTTGCTTGATGTAATCTAGGAAGGCTTGTTCCATTGCATTCAGGCATTTTTCTGAAGCCTTGCGTATTCCAAGCGATTGAGCTTATGTGCTTCATAGTATGTATCCAAGCCTCCGATAGCTACTGTTCCTTGTTGGCTTAAGTCAATGTGTCCATCCATAGTTACACTATTATCCGGCAACCAAATTTCCAATATCTTTCCAATGATTAGGAAGGTACCGTTACACTCTATTCTATGAATTTCTTTCAATTCTAAGCCCATCTGGATATGACTTTCTGCTACATAAGGCGCAAAAAAATCGCCTCTAAATTCAGGAGTAATACCTACTGCCTCGAATTCTGACACATCGGTATCGTATTTTGCAGAGGTTTGGTGTGCGGCTTGATAAAAGGATTTATGAATGTGATTGATCGTGTAATAGCCTGTTTCGTTGATGTACTGGTAAGTATGGCGTGGCACATTCACAGGACGTAAAATGAAACCAAAATACGGTGGATTAGCTCCAATATGGACTACTGAATTAAAAACAGCCACATTTAGTTGCCCCGTAGAATTTTTTGTACCAATGAGGTTGGCACTTTTAAAACCCGACAGGTAGTTAATGAGCGTAGCCCGTTTTCTACGCTCCATATTCATTACATCATCTAGTTTGAGGTGTTGCATAAGCATTATTTTTGATTCTCCGACTAATCTCTTGACGAAGAACATTATTTTTTATAAGCTTCATAGCCAATTTGCTCCAATCGTTCGTATTTTTGAGCTACTTGTTCTGCGAGCTGTACTTTATAGTCCTCTATTTTTTGTTGTACATTTTTATCTGCACTACCAATGATTTGTGCCGCTAAAATCCCTGCATTTTTGGCAGCATTTAAGGCTACAGTTGCTACAGGCACGCCATTGGGCATTTGCAAAATAGAAAGCATGGAGTCCCAACCATCAATAGAGTTGGATGACTTTATAGGAACACCAATAACAGCTAAAGGAGAGAGCGAAGCCACCATGCCAGGCAAGTGTGCTGCACCACCCGCTCCAGCAATGATTACTTTTATGCCGCGTTGGTGGGCTTGCTTAGCAAATGTAAACAAACGCTCAGGCGTTCGATGTGCTGATACGATGGTTAATTCAAATGGAATCTCAAACTCTTTTAAAATATCAGCTGCGTTTCGCATTACGGGTAGGTCTGAATCGGAACCCATGATAATGCTCACCAATGCTTGCATAAACGTGTAATTTCTTAAACAACAATGATAAGGAAAATTTAACAAAAAGATACTTAATACAAATGTAAATATGGCAATAGAAACGCTTTTAATTGAAGAAGTCAAACGCAGATTGTTTGAAGAAGGAATTCCGAGAATTCAGAAGTGCTTGCATGAGCTTAGTGAGGAAGAGGTGTGGCAACGCCCAAATGAACAAAGTAATAGCGTGGGCAATCTCATTTTACATCTTTGTGGCAATGTCCGTCAATGGATAATTGCGGGATTAGGCCATACTACAGATGTGCGCCAACGGCAGACCGAATTTGATGAACGTGGCCCGATTTCAAAAGCGATTTTGCTGGAAAAGCTAGCTATTTTGGAAACCGACGTGCGTGCAACATTAATTAATATAAGTGCCGAAGACTTGGTCAAATATCACAAGGTACAAGCGTTTGAAGAAACGGGAGTAAGTATATTGGTGCATGTAACAGAGCATTTTTCTTATCATGTGGGGCAAATTACGTACTTCGTGAAAGCAATTAAAAATATGGATTTGGGCTATTATGCAGATATGGATTTAGAGCAAAAATTGGGAAATACACTCAAAACTTGAATAACCGTAGTGCCTAACTGTATAATGAATTTCGTAGCAAGACTTAACTTTTTAGGCGTTTTGTTGAACCAAAAGGAAAAAGCCTTGTTGAACAGTCCAAATTACCAATAAGAAAAAATGTTTTTTGTTTGTTTATAGTTTATGTGAGCGCATCTTTAGTAGATGCGCTTTCTTTGTTTATTGCAAAACTCTTATAGCACTTCTGCTACCGTAAAAATAGACCCGCCTACATAAATCAAATCATCCAAATAAGCATTCGCCTTTGCTTGCCGTAAAGCATTTTCTACAGAATAGCAGGCTACACCTTCGAGTTGATGTGTTGCCGCTTTTGCTTTTAGGGCATGGGCATCTAAGCCTCTGGGTATGGCCGCTTTAGCAAAATAGTAGCGCGCATTTTTTGGAAAAAGGGCTAGGATTTTATCCAAATCTTTGTCTTTCACTACGCCTAATACGATATGCAAATTGCGGTGTGGCGTATGCTGCACTTGTTGTAATGCATAGGTCAATCCTGCTTCATTGTGCGCACTATCGCAAATAGTAAGTGGCTCTTTATGAATAACTTGCCAACGCCCCATGAAACCAGTTCGCTCCTTCAAATTGATTAAACCAGCTCGTATAACATCTTCTTTCACATAAAAAGGTAAGAGGTCTACGACTTGCAGGGCAGTCTGGATATTTTTATGCTGATATTCGCCTGTAATATTCGCTTTTAAGGCAGTGTAGCGCAATAGTTTATGATGGAAAACATTAAAAATGGTTTGTTCATAATTCGTGGATATGGGAACTGCTTTATGGAGTTGATCTGCAAAATAGATAGTTGCATTATGCTTTTGTGCTACTGCTCGAAATACAGCAGCCGTAGTCGCTTGCGATTCACCAATTACTACAGGCACACTAGGCTTTATGATGCCTGCTTTTTCGAGGGCAATTTTTTCCAATGTATCGCCTAACATATCCTGATGATCGAAGCTAATATTAGTGATGACACTAAGTAGAGGCGTAATAATATTAGTAGAATCCAAGCGTCCGCCTAAGCCTGTTTCTATGATGGCAATATCCACTTTCTGCTCCGCAAAATACTGGAATGCCATAGCTACTGTCAGTTCAAAAAAGGAAGGGGAAATAGCTGCCCAAGTAGTTTGATTGTCTGCAATAAACTTTGTGACAAATGCCTTGGGAACGTATTCGCCATTTATCTTGATACGTTCTCGGAAGTCGCGATAATGTGGCGAGGTATAGAGTCCAACTTTTAAGCCTTGTGCTTGTAGTATAGCCGATAGGATATGTGCTACCGAGCCTTTACCATTGGTACCAGCAATATGGATACTTTTGAATTGCTCCTGTGGATGGTCTAAGCTTTCGCAGAGCGAACGAATATTGCTTAAGTCTTTTTTGTAGGCAATATTCCCTACACGTTGATACATAGGGAGTTGCTGATAGAGATAGTCTAGTGTCTGTTGGTAATTCATTTCGTTGAAGATGGGAGCGAGTAAGGACGTTTAATAGTAAGTGGACGGACGACTTCAAAATCGCCCGTCCACTTTTGCCCTAATCACTAAAAAAGAAAAATTAGCGTAACTTAAACTTATACGTTATTGTTCCGCATTGTTTATCGAGACTTGGATTTCTGTCAAATTTCCACTTTTTAGCACTTGCTATCGCTCTGCTACGAATAGTAGCATCTGAGGCGGCTGCTCCAAATGAACCGCCTTGCGTAAAGTTCGCACTTATTACATTGCCACTGCCATCTACGCAGATTTTCACGGTTACTTGTCCTTCCTTCTGTGAATTGTCTGTAATTTTTCCACGTGCTACTACACCACGACCGCTCAATCCACCACCTACACCTGTTGATATACCAGTAAGTTTATCTGCATTGGGGTCGCCATTCGGGTCACCTTGATTTCCAGAAGTGCCTGTTTTGCCTTTACCCCCTCCGAACGCATCTCTAACTGCATTTCGTGCGTTTTCCTGTGCAGCTTTCCGTGCATCTTCGGCAGCTTTACGTTTTGCCTCAGCTTCTGCCTCAGCTTTGCGTTGTGCTTCTTCTTGGCGTTGGCGTTCTCGCTCTTCTGCCTCTTCCTGTCGTTGTCGGTCGCGTTCTGCTTGTTCCTCTCGTCGCTTTTTCTCCGCTTCTTGCTGCCGAATGCGAACGGCTTCTGCATCTTCTGTAGTTACTACTTTTTCTTCTTGTGCGGGTGCTGGTTCAGGCTCAGGTTCTACTTTTGGTTCTGGTTTAGGAGGCTCAGGTTTGGGTTCTGGCTTTACTTCAGGCTTGCTTGCTGCCGCAGGCGCGGAGTTTTCCTCGCCTTGCCCTACATCAGGAATACCAAGATTCACCAATACACCTGCCTGCTCAGGAGGCGGGTCTGGATAAGTGAAAAACGGAAATACAAATATCGCTAACAAGACAAGCAGTACTGCTATGCTGGATAAGCGTGCTTTTCGTTCATTTCCTGCTTGTCGTTCGTTTACTTTATAATCTTCCATAGTATTCTGATGAGTAAATATTTAATGCTACAATGCGATACTGCTATAATACTTATTATCGCATTGCAACATTATCTCATTGAAGCATTGGTTTAACGTATAGACGGATTTTTTTATTCGATGTTGCTTTAGGTTTTAATCCTTGAGAAAAAATTAAGATTATTCGTAACTATCTAGTAGAGCAGAGACCGTCCTTTGGACTGAGAGAACAGAGAATTCCAAGCCTTTTTTCTTTTCTCCTTAGTAGTAATTTGGAATACCCTTTCTCTCTTCTCTCAATGAGCAAAGCGAATGGTCTCTTCTCCCTGCCCGACGGCAGGCGGGTCTGCTCTACTAGATAGTTAGGGAATCGGCAAAAAATAACCTACCCGTTTGTCTTGTTCTTTTTCCAGACAGCTTCGTTGCTCATCAGTTACAGAACCAGCTATGCGCCTTCTTCGCGCCTTACTGCCTGAAAAAATAACGAACCCAAACTATGGGTAGGTTATTTCTTGCCGATTCCCTTACGATTATTCTTTAGCATTTTCCTCTTTAAACAACAAATCAATATCGCGGATGAGTCTATCTACTTCTTTAGCATTGGTTCCATCGGCAAAAGCGCGAACATGCCGATTTTTATCTACTAAAATTACTCGACCACTATGATCGAACCCACCAGGAGCTTCGGGGTCGTCGGTTACGATACTAAAGTAGTCGTCTGCTATTGCATAGATTTCATCCTTCTCACCTGTTACAAAATGCCATTTCTTGGCACTCACTTCTAGGTTGTTGGCGTACTCTCGCAATTTACCAACCGTATCTCGTTTCGTATCAATGGAGTGGGAGAGTAGTACCAAGCGTTCGTCATCTTGATATTTTTCATATAAGCGTAGCATTTGCTTTTTTACTTTAGGGCAAATGGTAGGACAAGAAGTAAAAAAGAAATCGGTAACATATGCTTTGCCACTAAAGGTATCATTATTTATGACGCTACTATCCTGATTGATAAAAGAAAAATCAGGTATGCTGTGCGGCACTTCTATACCATTCACTTCTTTAGGTATGCCCAATATAGGCAGTGCCTCTTGTTGCGCGCGCGATTTTGTTTGATATTTTGTATCATTTCCATCGCAGGCAAATATTAGGAATATTGCTAAGCAAAACCAGTATCTCATTATTGATTATTTCTTTTATTGCGTTGTGCAATTTGTACCTTTACGAGTTCAGCATTCGCGATACTATTGAGCATATCTTTTCTCACCGTCTCTATTTTTCGTTTTTCTCCATTCAAATAGCCCATGATTTCTTCATGGCTCTTATTTTTTCGCATGGCATCCAATTGTTGCAATTCTGACATCCATGTCATCATACCTTCCTCTGCAGCCTCTAACTTTTGTAGAGCTACATTATATTGACTCTCCAAAATATCAGGTACTTCTTCTTTCATGCCTTTCAGGTTGCGCGATAATCGGTTGATTTCTGAGGTTTTAGGCATTACCTCATCATGAATTTTCATCATTTCATACCAAGCCACTGTTTGTGTTTTTTGATTTTCTTCGGCTTGTTGATTGCAGGCAGTCAAGCTAATGATAACGCTTAATAATAAAACTAGTGATACTCTCATTTTCATTATTTATTGGTTTGTTGATTAATTTCATTTATAAATTGTAAAATTTCGTCTTTTCCTGTTCTTTCATCCGAGGATGTTAGAAATTGTTCTGGAAGTGCTTCCCAGTATTCTAGCAATTTTTGCTGAATAGTAGCAATTTTTGCTTCTAGTTCATCTGGCTTCAATCTATCCGTCTTCGTATAAACGATAACAAATGGAATTCGATTTTGTCCGAGCCAGTTCATAAATTCTATGTCAATATTTTGAGGAGGGACATTGGCATCTATTAATACGAAGGCACAGCATAAACTTTCTCGCTGCCGTAGATAGTTTTCTATCATCAAACGCCATTTGAGACGTTGTTTTTTTGATATTTTGGCATATCCATAGCCAGGCAAATCTACTAAATACCAAGCTCCATTAATATCAAAATAATTAATCATTTGGGTTTTTCCTGGTTTCTTAGAGGTGCGTGCCATGTTTTTCTTATCACATAGCATATTGATAAGCGATGATTTCCCAACATTCGACCGACCAATAAAGGCATATTCAGGACGGTCTGCTTTTGGGCAGGCATCTATACGAGGAAAACTTCCAATATATTTTGCTTCTTTTATTTGAATCATTCAGCGAGTTCAGTCTAATAATAAGGGCAAATATGCTGCTAAGTTTCAGAATATCCTAACCTATCGTATATAATGTCTTGGGTACTCATAAGAGCTATGTTCATTTAGTCGCTGCGAACCCCAAACATTTCCAAGTTACAGCATTGTCGTGCAAATCGAGTGGTTCATGGATAATAATATTCTCTTGCCAGTCCAATATCTGAAACCCAATTTGTGGCAATAAATGATATATTTTGACGGGCGGATAGTAGGTTTTCCAATGCATGGCTTGCCCGAAATTAAGGGGCGTAAGCACAATGAGTTTTCCATTCGGTTTTAGTATACGATACATTTCTACCAATGCCTTTGTAGGATTGTCCAAGCGATCCAGTAAGAAACTATTCAAGACCAAATCTTGACTATTTTCCTCAAAAGGTAAATTTGCCGCTTTAGCCAGTCCGAATTGCAGATTGCCCAATTGCTCTCCTTGTACTTTTAGGTCATATGGAAGCCCTCGACTCGCTAAGTCAATTGTAATTTCTTCGCCTAGTACCCAAAATGCGCGCGCTTGCTTCAGCATCTGATAGCTATAATCTATGCCCCAGCAACTTGCAGTAGGGTAGCGTTGTGCTAGATTAGCAATCCAACGCCCCACGCCGCAACCAATTTCCAAAATATGTTGGATTTCTTCTTTGGGGTAATGCGCCTCAGCAAAGTCCAACACCGCATGCATAGGGTATTTCCCCCAATAGTCATCTGCTAAATGCAAAGCTGATTGTCGCAAAACCATATCTTCATACCGCTCGTACAGGTCTCGTCGGTATTCTGCCTCTGTTTTCGGATAAAATAATGGAATACCACGCCGATAAGAAGTGGGTGCTTTCATAAATTATAGTTGAGCTTTTGCAAAAGTTCGATTTCTAGTAAATTTGTTTATAAACCTTCTTCCTTAGCCAATTCTACTGCTTTTTCTAGGATGAGGTCAGAGCTTGAAAACAAGTCTTTAACATCCTGAATTGGATTATTATCCGCTTCTAAACCCGTGTAAATATTGGAGTTTTTATCTAAAATAACCCGATAAGCTGGAAACTTAATAAGCACACCAGACTTTGGAAGTTCTATCTGAGGATAAGCTCCCGCATTATGACCATTATAGCCGCCGCCCGTTGGAGTGCCTATAAAGACAGCATTAGAATGTAGTTTCAGCCAAGTAGTCACCATAGTCGAGGCGGAAATAGATAAGCCATCAGTAAGAACATATATTTTGCCTTCGTATCGCTTGGATTTCGGTCGGTGAGCATAGTGAAAAGTTCTTCCTAAATCAGACTTTTTGGAGCGATAAAAATCACCGAGATTATATTTTAGCTTTGATAAGAACCAAAAAAACTTCCCTTTTGAGTTTAGATATTGATAAGTATTCAATTTGGGCTGGCAAATCGCAAACCTAAACTTGGATTCCGCCAAGTGTCGTGCCAAAACAATTCCTGCTTTTCTGGACCCTCCAGTATTCCCTCTCAAATCAATGATAAGTTCGTCCGTTTCCATTGCTTCAATACGCTGAAATACTTTCTTGAAAAAACTTTTATCAGCTTTTCTAAATCTATTAATCTTCAAGTAGGGAATATCTCGATACAGCCCAAAACGGTTGTTTTCATTCCTCATTTTTAGTTGGAAA
This sequence comes from Saprospiraceae bacterium, assembly GCA_020629845.1. GTDB lineage: Bacteria > Bacteroidota > Bacteroidia > Chitinophagales > Saprospiraceae > JAAUTG01. The sequence continues at coordinate 17,672 of JAHDCQ010000020.1, forward strand.
TGCTCATCTTTTACTTTTTGTCTAGCGATAGAATCGGAAGCTATAAGCTGAATTTCGAAATTATCCCCTTCTATCGAATAGGATTCTACAAAACCCAAGTGTGCTGCTAACCAATAAGAAGGATTCGTATTAAATAGCGTATAAGATAAGCTATTATCAATGCCATCACTTGCGAAATAATAGGTGATTTTATCTAGAATTATCTCAACAGGAAGTCCATTTATGCGCTCAATTTTTTGAATTTTACCTTCATGGTTGATGTATAAATTGCCCTGATGAATTTTCACCTCTTCAGGGAAAAAGTTTTGTTCTGAAGCTTTAGACTTATTAAGCCCTGAAATGATGCTCGTATGCGTACATCCAATATGATAAATAGCTTTTCTTAAAAGATATTCATACTCTTCCAGAGAAATAGAGTCCGTTGCGTTTGTCTCCACCTCTTTGATAATATGCGTAAGTTCCACTTGCTTCACAGCTTTATTATAGTTGATAGGATGTCCATCTACCACCGCTTGATTTAAGAATTCAAGATCGGTTATCATTGCTTGCTTGGATATGGGGAATTGTCCATAAGCATGCCCAATGCTTAAAAGCCATAGCAAAAATAGCAGCTTAGTACTAAGGAAAGAACTACTGGTATTTATGTTTTCATTTATCATAAGCCTAAAGTTTAGAGCATTGTATATTGCATTTTAATGCAATGTAGCTCTAAACTAAAAAAAATATTTTTGCTAAACGCGCCTGCGAGCGCACAAAATCTCTCTGCATGAAGTCTAATCATTATTTCCAAACAGGTAAAATATCTAACATGTTGAAAGTACTACCACACATACTTAGTGTATTACTCCTTTTTCAAGCTTCATTACTTTGGACACAAACGCTTTGTTTTAATGAGGTAGCAGGTGGATATGCTTGTGACGCTATTGATTTACAAAGTGTTATAGGGAAATCGACATTAGGCACGAGCGGAAATGCAAATGATATTTGGGGATGGACAGACCCCACCACGGCTAAAGAATATGCTATTATCGGCTTGAATAATGGTACCGCCTTCGTAGATATTACAAATGCTGCTAGTCCTATCAATTTAGGATTTTTACCTACTCATAGTAACAATTCATTATGGAGAGATATTAAAGTAGTAGGCAATTATGCTTATATCGTGAGTGAGGCAGGTGGGCATGGTATTCAAGTTTTTGATTTGACTCGTTTGAGAAGTGTAAGTAACCCACCTATTACCTTTACGGAAGACGGACATGCGCCAGAAATTAGTAATGCACACAATATCGTAGGCTTTCCAGAGCGGGATTATGTAGTAGCTGTTGGAAGTAGCATGGCGAATGGTGGATTAGTCTTTTTTGATGTTGGCAGCAATCCTACCGACCCTACCTTAGTCGGAGCTTTTTCTGCTGATGGATATACCCACGATGCTATTTGCTTTGTCTATCGCGGACCCGATAAAGACTATATTGGTAAAGACATATGCATCGGTTATAATGAAGATACCAATACTATAGTAGATGCAACAGACAAATCAAATATTACTTTAATCTCAAAAACTCCTTATACGGGTTCACGCTATACGCACCAAGGGTGGGTGACGGATGACCATAGATATATGCTCGTAAACGACGAACTAGATGAAAGTAATAATGGACATAACACAAGAACCTATATTTTCGATATTTCAGATTTAGATAGTCCAATCTTTATGGGATATCATGAACATCCCTTTGCTTCTATTGACCACAACCTATACATCAAAGGAAGATATGCTTATCTCTCTAATTATTCATCGGGTTTGCGCGTACTTGATATAGCTGATATTATGAATGCGAATCTGGTAGAGGTCGCAAGCTTTGATACCTATACACCTAATGATAATGCTAATTATAGCGGTACTTGGAGTAACTATCCATATTTTAAAAGTGGAAATGTAATCGTTTCTGGTATTCAAGAAGGATTATTTGTAGTGAAACCTAATATTCCACATTTTACCTTTGGTTTATCCTCGGATGGCATCATTCGTGTTTGTCCAGGAGGGACAGCTTCTATTACACTAGATATAGATGCTTTTGCTGACTTTTCAGAAACTATCAACCTGAGTTTATCGGGACTTGACCCTAGTTTAACAGCTACTTTAGATAGCCCTACTGTCTCAGTAGATGGACAAGTAAGTATAACTGTGACAGCAGCTAATACAGATGGGGATCCTATTTGCGTAGGTAATTTCTGTGTATTATTGACTGGGGTTGGCAATAATGCTAGGTCAGAGCAATCCATAGCACTTGGAATAATTATAGATAATACTTTACCATCTTGTCCGCCTGTTTCAAATTGTCCTGATTGCGCTAATGGCATCCAGGATGATGACGAAACAGGCATAGATTGTGGAGGTCCTAATTGTCCAGCTTGTATCGCAAATTGTGAGAATCCAGTTTATGTAAATTGTAATTCGATTATTGATGCAGATAATACAAACGGTCTCAATGTTTATGAAACATATAATGGAATAGGGGGATTTATATCTTATCTAGGTCGTGAAATGGTCTACACCTTTACTGTGGCTACAGGCGGTATGGTAAATATCGACTTGACAGGTCTATCAGCTAACCTAGATATATTCTTATATGGTAGTTGCGACCCTAACACTACACTTTTAGGTAGTAGTAGAATGCGCGCCACTAGCCCAGAGTTTATTTCTGCAACTTTGCCAGCAGGTACATATTACTTGTTTATAGATGGAGTGGTTGATGTAACTACAGATTTCAATCTAAGTATTAGTTGCCCTAGTGGTAGTTGTTTCGATGGAGTGCAAAATGACAATGAGACAGGTATAGATTGTGGTGGTGTAGATTGTGCCCCATGTATCAACTATGTGCATATATTGCCCAAGGTATTTCTACAGGGAGCATTTAGTGGGCTAGGAATGAATACAGATTTGAGTAACATAATTCCAAGTACCGAACCTTATACTGCTTTAGGTTATTCACATGTAGGTGGTGGCAATGAAACGACCACACCAAGTATATTAGCAGCTACAGATATTGTAGATTGGGTAGTAGTAGAATTGAGAGACAAATCAGATGCTTCTAATGTAGTTGCGACTCGTTCTGCATTGCTAAAACAAGATGGTACTATAGTAAGCCACACCGATGGTATATCTGCGGTGCAATTACAAGCCACTCCTGATGATTATTATATAGTAGTAAGGCATAGAAATCACTTGGGGGTAATGACGACTACAACTTTTTACGTGAATTAGTAGGGTAGATTTTTTTCACAAATTAGAAAAAGTGTTTTTTTCTAAAAAGAAAAAGGGAGTCATCTTTGCAATGAACTTGATGGAAAGCTGAAAAAAGCTAGCACTATTTTTCCATGACTATCCAGTTCATTATTAAAACGACTCCCTAAGTTGTTTTGTCCCTGAGCATGTTATTTGCTCTCTCCATTTAGAAATTTTTCTTAATGTGAGAGGGCGTTTTTTAAGTCAGGTTTAATATGTAGAAGCAAAAGTACATTTTTTGCTCCATAAAATCTACTTCTATCTGTTAATCTTACACGACAAACTTGTATCCCACGCCTCTGACCGAGCGGAAAAAGCTAGGTTGCTTAGGGTCTTGTTCAAAATATTTTCGGAACGAAAGAATAAAATTATCAATTGTCCGCGTAGACGGATATACATCATATCCCCAAACCGATTGTAGAATCTGTTGCCTCGATACCACTTCGTTTTTGCGTTCTACCAGTAGTTTTAGGAGCATAGCTTCTTTCTTTGTTAGCGTGAACGCTCCCTGATTGCCAGTAGCTTCGTAAGTAGCAAAATTGACTTTATTATCACCGAACTCAAACTTATCAGGTATATTTCCAAGAGATTTACTCGTTCGGCGGATCAGATTATTGACGCGTAACAATAATTCCTCTAAATTGAAAGGCTTGGTGAGATAATCATCTGCACCGCGCTTTAATCCCTCAATACGGTCAGGCGTAGTGTCCTTTGCCGTTAGAAAAATGATCGGAATATCTGTATTGGTAAGGCGTACTTGCTCACATATCTGGAAGCCGTCCACTTCAGGCAACATCACATCTAAAATCAACAAATCAAAATGTTGTCCTTTAATGAATTTCAAGGCTGTTTTGCCGTCTTTAGCAGTCACCACTTCATAGTCCTCCATCTCTAGGTTCAGCTTGACGACATCGCGTATATTTTCCTCGTCTTCTACTAATAATATTCGCATGGGAAGAAGTTTTTATGTAAAAAACCACTTTTCGATATTGCTAGTTTTTGTACAAATAGGCAGTCTTGAAAAGCAAAATTTGTATAAAAACTAGCAATATTAAAATCGAAAAGTTGTTTTTGTACTCATACTACAGTTGATAAATCAACCTTAAAACCAATTTTCCCACAAAGGGTTCACTAAGCGGTGATAGGGAATTGTATTTTGAAGCGTGTTCCTTGAGGTAAATTGTCTTCTAGGCTGATATTTCCTTTGTGTGCATCCACAATTTTTTTCACAATAAAGAGTCCTAAACCTGTTCCTTTAGTAGAGCGCGTATCTTCATTTCCGATACGATAAAATTTTTCAAAAACTTGCTTTTTCTCCCGTTCTGGAATGCCGATACCATTATCCGCCACCTTCAGTTCGATATGTTTATCTTGCTCTTGTAATTGTAGCTGTATGAAAGGCGATTCTTTGCAGTACTTTATCGCATTTTCCAGTAAATTGAGCAATACAGAAGTAATGCCCGAACGGTCACCTTCCATGTGAAAATGCTCGCCCATATACTCTGTGGAAAAATGGGCTTGTGGATATTTTAGACGTAAATCCTGAACTAAATCATTGCTCAATTGCTGTAAATCAATGGCTTCATAATTGGGCTCAAAGGTTTTTTCGAGCCTTGCTGAAAACAGTAAATCGGTAACGAGTTTTTCGAGGCGTTCCGTTTCTTTGAGCGCGCCACCGCTGAATTTTTGTACTTGCTCTGTAGCTAAATTACGCTTTTGAAAGGTTTGCAAAATTAACTTAATAGAAGCAATAGGCGATTTTAATTCATGCGAAATAGAAAGTAGAAAATTCCGACGTTGCCGTGCAGCCTCTACCTCTTTACGATAGCCTCTATCAATCAAATACAAGCCTGCTATTAGAATCGTTAAGAAGAAAATAGTTTCTCCCAAAATCATCCATTCTTGCCGTTCGTTTTTGGCAAAAAGTGCGGCTTGTTCTTCGAGCAAAGTTGTATAACGCTGGCTTTTTTTACCATCAGCCTGCTCTGCGGCAGCTAATTGCAGTATCATAATACTCGACTGCGCTTCAAAAGCCGTTTCATTTTTCTGAAACAACAAATACGACCACCAACCAGATGCCAGCAGCATATACAGCATCACTACATAAGACAATAATCGTAGCCGAATTTTACGCATGTTTCTTTAATTTTCCTTCGCTATTAGTTGCATAGGATAAGGTGATAAGCTGCAAAAAGCTGATAGCCAGCAGCCAAATGCTTATTCAAAAACGACATCCATTGCTGCACATATTTTAGCACTTGCTTCTTCCAAATCCGCTTCGCTATGTGCTGCTGAGACAAAACCTACTTCATAACCCGATGGGCCTAAATAGACACCACTTTGTAGCAGTTCGTGATGCAAGACTTTGAACTTTTCCATACTAGCAGCTTCTATCTGGTCGGCTGCTTGTATGTGCTTGCGCGAGAAGGCAACCCAAAAGATAGAACCAATATGCGGAATGCTCACCTCATAGCTTTTTTCATCACAATAAGCTTGGATGCTTTTTACAAAGTTAGTGGTTTTTTCAGCCATTTGCTCATAGAAATTAGCAGCTAATAATTGCTGACTTGCTGCATAGCCAGCAGCCATCGCCACGGGGTTTGCCGATAGTGTTCCCGCTTGATAAACTGCTCCTTCGGGCGCGATATGCGCCATGATTTCTGCACTTGCTGCATACGCTCCTACAGGCATTCCACCTCCTATGATTTTTCCATAGGTCATAATATCAGGCTGAATGTCATAATGCCCCGCCGCACCTTCAAAACCTACCCGAAAGCCCGAAATAACTTCATCGAAAATGAGTAAGATGCCATACTTATAGCATTTCATCCGTAAACACATTAAGAAAGAACGGTCTTGCAAAAGTAGTCCATTATTGGCAGGAATGGGTTCGATTATGATACAGGCAATATCGTCGGCATGTTGGGCTAGGGTAGCTTCCAATAGTTCGGGATTATTGAGGGGTAAAACGATGGTTTCCGAAGCAAAAGAAGGCGGAATGCCCGCCGAAGTACTCACGCCAAAAGTAGCCAATCCAGAACCTGCCTTCACCAGCAAAGAATCCACATGCCCATGATAACAACCTTCAAATTTGATGACTTTATTTTTGCCCGTCACGCCCCGCGCCAATCGAATCGCTGACATTACAGCCTCTGTGCCAGAGCTTACAAAGCGCATTTTTTCGATGAAGCGATTGTTTTCGATAATGAGTTTACCGAGTTCATTTCCAAGTTTAGTAGGTGTGCCAAAGGACGTACCATTGGCAACCGTTTCCGTTACAAACTCCCGAATTTTAGCATTATTATGCCCTAAAATCAAAGGACCCCACGAACAACAGAAGTCAATATAGCTGTTGTCATCTTCATCTATGATGCGAGAGCCTTCTCCTTTTTTGATGAATAATGGCGGCCCAGAAACGGACTTAAAGGCACGTACAGGAGAGTTTACACCACCAGGGAAATACTGTTTAGCTTCGTCAAAAAGTGCAGCCGATTTGCTGCGTATAATGCGATTTGTCAATGATTTTGTTTTTTCTTTCGTTCTTTGACCACCAAAATTGTCAAAGAATCTTTTCTTTTAGCTTATGAATGAGGGGGCAAGATACATAAGCCTAGCAAAAAGTACAGCTTTGAATATTTTTCCTTACCGAATTATGGCAAAATGCTAATAAAAGCTCCTGTGTTCAGCTATTTTTCGCAACTTTACGTCCACTATTTACAAACGTATACTATGGACGAAAATGCCGCGCCCTAACTAGCAAGGCAACACAGCGTCCAAGCCTTATAAACAGACAACATGGGTATTTATAAACGTCCACCTCTTTGGTATAAAGATGCCATTATTTACGAACTAAATATCAAAGCATTTTGCGATAGCACAGGTAGCGGTATCGGTGATTTTAATGGCTTAATGTCGAAATTAGATTACCTCATTGATTTAGGTGTAACGGCTATTTGGCTACTGCCTTTTTATCCTTCGCCACTGCGCGATGATGGTTATGATATTGCCGATTATTATAAAATTAGTGAACGCTATGGCGACTTGAATGATTTCCGTCGCTTCCTGAATGCGGCACATGCTAAAGGCTTGCAAGTCATCACAGAGTTGGTGATTAACCACAGTTCTGACCAGCATCCGTGGTTTCAGGCAGCGCGCAATGCACCTGCGGGCTCACCCGAACGCGATTTTTATGTTTGGAGCGATGACCCTAAAAAGTACCGCGATGTACGCATCATTTTCCAAGATTTTGAGGAATCGAATTGGACGTGGGATCCCGTAGCGAAGTCCTATTATTGGCATCGTTTCTACTCGCACCAGCCCGATTTGAATTTTGATAATCCTGCGGTGCAAGAAGAGATTTTCAAAATGCTCGAATTTTGGGCAGATATGGGCGTAGATGGCTTTCGCTTGGATGCGATTCCATACCTCTTTGAACGCGAGAATACCAATTGTGAAAACCTACCAGAAACACATGTTTTCCTAAAAAAGCTCCGTGCGCGTCTCGATGAAAAATACGATAATGTCCTCTTTCTAGCCGAAGCCAATATGTGGCCCGAAGATTCTGCCTCTTACTTTGGAGATGGCGATGAGTGTCACATGAACTATCACTTCCCGCTTATGCCGCGTATGTATATGTCGGTGAAAATGGAAGACCGTCATCCGCTGACCGATATTTTTGAGCAAACGCCTGCTATTCCTGAAAATTGCCAATGGGCAACCTTCCTCCGCAATCACGATGAGCTGACGCTAGAAATGGTGACAGATGAAGAGCGCGATTATATGCGAAAACTCTACGCACCTGACCCACGTGCGCGTATCAATTTAGGGATTCGTCGCAGACTCGCGCCGCTTATGGAAAATGACCGTCGGCGTATAGAGTTGATGAATATTTTATTGCTTTCCCTGCCAGGTACACCTGTGCTATACTATGGCGATGAAATCGGGATGGGCGATAATTACTTCCTCGGCGACCGCGATGGTGTACGTACACCGATGCAATGGAATGAAAACACCAATGCAGGCTTTTCAGAAGCGAACCCGCAATCGCTCTATTTGCCCGTCATCACCGACCCTGAATATGACTATAAATATATCAATGTAGCGCGGCAAGAAGCGAACAAAAATTCCTTGCTTTGGTGGACGAAGCGCGTATTAGCTCTTCGCAAAAAATCGCAGCTTTTTGGACGTGGTGCTATCAACTTCCTTACGCCTGAAAACTCGAAAATCCTAGCTTTTACGCGCGAATATGAAGGTGAAACCATGCTCGTCCTTATCAATCTATCACGGCATAATGAAAATGTATACCTAGACTTATCCGAGTATACTTGGCATACGCCTGTGGATATGTTTAGTGATAATAAGCTACCTGTAGTAGGTACTGCGCCTTACTTTTTAAGCATCGCGCCTTATGGCTATTATTGGCTCAATCTGAAATCAGAGGCGGCTTTGAAAGCGAAGCCTGTTTCACCAGAGTTGAAGGCGGATACGATTGCAAAGTTGGTAGAAATCCCTGCTTTTGCGGATGAGGTATTGCCCAACTTCTTGAGTAATGTAGATTGGTTTGAGAATAAAGACCGAATCATCGAATCAGTAGAAATATTGGATTCCATAGCGGTGCAGGAAGATAGAATCTTGATTCTAAAAGTAGATTTCCGTAGTGGTCAGCCAGAGTTGATACAATTGCCCCTTCGCTTTAAAACCGCCGTAAAAGACAGATGGGCAATTGTCGGCCCAGCCGAAATAGGCGGTGTGCGTGGTATTCTAGTAGATGCCTTCCAAAGTGAGCGATTTAGAGCCATGCTATTGAATGGAAAGTATAAAAAACTAGATTATTCAGGCGATTGGGATAAAGTGAAACGCTCCGAAGTGCTTGCTGTCACGAATCAGTTTGTAAAAGTAGCTTATGAGGAGCATTGCATTGTGAAATTCTACCGCCGCTTAGATACGACTCCAACGCCCGATTTTGAAACTACGACTTGGTTAAGTGCACGTGATTTTGCGGCATCTCCTACTGCTATCGGCAACATCGCTTATGAAGATGAGGGTGTTGATACGGTATTAGCGAGTGTGCAAGCCTTTCAAAAGACGAAAAGCAACGCTTGGGATTTTGTAACAGCCAATGCTAATGATAAAAACGCCTTGCTGGAAAAAATGGAGACTATCACCAAGCAAACCGCTGACTTACACCTTGCGCTACTAGGCAATACAGCTGACGAAAAACCAGCATTTGAAGCAGAATTGTTCTCTTTGCACTATCAGCGATCGCTGTTTTCTGCTTTCAAAGGTTTGGTGCGTTCTGTCTTGAAAAAGCTGGAGGATAAATTACCTGAATTGTCTGTTGAGAATCAAGCGACTGCGCGTCAAGTGCTGGAATCGCGTACGCGTCTGCTCTCTTATTTGCAACGTATTTATGTGCATAAATTTGAAGCGAGTAAGATTCGTATACATGGCAATTTGCATTTAGGCAATGTGCTATTGAGTAAAAAAGGCGTACACTTTGAAGATTTTGATGGGACACTCGACCGTTCCTTCACGGAGCGAAAATTGCGTAAATCTCCTTTGATTGATGTGGCTACTTTGCTGCGTTCTACGCATTATGCACTGACCAAAGCAGGAGCAGATTCTGCCATTTATACAGCTTTACAGGAGCGTGTAATTGCTACTTATAAGCAACAGCTTGAAGCAGCGAATATTCCAGAGTTTATTCCTGATAATGCAAGCGATTTCAATATTCTAATGGACATTTTCTTGATGGAACGAGCCTTGAAAGAGCTAGATTTTGAATTGGATAAACGCTTGGATTGGGCGCATCTGCCGATGAAGGGAGTTTTGGGATTGTTAGGGTGATGATGAATTGCTAAAGGCAGCTAACAATTAGTTTACTGCCTTTAGCTTTAATAAATAGCACGTTGAAGATTGCTTGGTTTAGGTATTATACTCTGTATAAGACACTGTAAAATTGTAGAATTATTCTAATATTTTAACAGAAAATACTAACTTTGTACCAGTTGTTCTAATTTCAATTAATTATACAAACTAAACCATCGTATGAGCACTCTTCAATCTTCTTGGTATAGAATAGTTACTTTCTTTTTACTTATTTCAATTTGTGTACTGTTTCAAGGATGTGAGTTTTTATGCTCTATCAATCCAGATTTTCCATTCTGCACAACAGGAACCCCGGAGCCACCAGATCCTGTATATGGTCCAGTAGAGGATAATTATATACCTATATCTATTCAACTTTTTGATGCGGATTTTGCTACTCTGAAAAGTGGAAAAAGCCATCAGCCTCAGAATATAAATGTTCGGATTTACGATCCTAAGCGTCAATTACGAACGGGAACAGGTATACCCGTAGTAAGATATAAACTTGAAGACACCTTAAATGTATTGACAGAGGCAGAAGGAGTTTTACATACTCAAAGTGGGTTCATTAATTTAAGGTTGCCTAAATCTGCTGTAGGAAAAGGATATACCTTTACTATAAATATTAGAGAACCTAAGTATTTTGAAGTAATAAAACAACTATATATCACCTCTACGGAGCCCGTACATAGTCAAGTGTACATGTTAAGTAGAGAAAACTATCCAGATGAAGTAGGTTCAAACCAGGGGCAGTTCAAATATAGTAATCTTACTATAAATAGGGAAAGTTCTACTTCCAGTGCAAACGGTAGGCAAGAAAAATATAGCATCAATACAAACCTAACTATACCCAAAGGCACTAAAATTATTGAATCTACTCCTATATTAAGAGTTCCAACAGGCGGTTTTTCCGCTATCGATTCTCCTTTTAAAGAAATTTTAGATACACTCGTGATTCCTATAGAAAAAAGAGATCTCAAAGCAGGTATGGTGCTTTCTAGATACTCACGTCTGGAAGAAGGTGCTATTTTACCTGAAAATATAGTATTGCCAGAAGATTTTATACTTCCTAAGGGAGTCCAATTACCTGAAGATATTGTGCTGCCAAGAGGGTTATTAATACCAGAAGGTACAGTTATTCCTAGAAGTATACGAACTCCATTTGGAGTGCAGGAAGCTAAGGCAGGAACGAGAATATCTGAAAGATGGCTACCCGAGTTCACTAGAAATAGCGGTATCGTTTCTATTGATGTTTTTGACACTAGGTCTTTATCTGTTCGAGATGAACTTGGGTTTCATCAAAATGCTTTTCCATCAAAATTAATAATAACCAATGGGGTTAATAATCAGGATGCTACTATAGCTAATTTAAATGCGCCTATCATAAAGGATGTTTTAGCTTACATTGATTATAATCTCTATTTCAATCAAAGAGAAGTAAAGAAGTTATCTCAAGCTGCTATGGCAACTTTAGAAATTAAATCTACTTCTGATGTAGGTAACTTAGAGTTATGGAGTCAAGATAGTAGAACAGGACAATGGAAACTCGAACTTCCAATAGAAAACATAAGTCGTAGTAGGGACCTAAACGTAACTTTTCCCGTACAGCATTTTTCGAGATATGCAATATTGTCAGATAGCAATGCACAGTGTGATACAACCATAACTAAGGTTATCAATAATGTAGGCTTTCCTCAACGTAGTCGGACTGTCAAATTAACTGCTACTCAAGGAAATGTTAGTTTATGGCATATGACAGATAAAAATAGTGTGCTCACAGAAGTACTGACTGTAGGTGAGAACAAAAAAGATACCTTAACTTTTATAGGAGTACCTAGAGAGTGGGATACCTCATTTAAAATCTTAGAGGGTACTGACCCTAGTGGAACGACACTCGATTCGTTTGATTTAAATTGTAACACAACAGGTGTATTAGACCTTCCTCGGCAAGGTGATATGAGATGTGAGCAAGTTATTCTGGCTTTTTCTTGTCCTGATAATAGGGTTCAAGTAAGTGGAGTAGCTCTTACCAAATATACACCACAACAAGAGAATATAGCTACATATCAGACGTCTTTTGAAGATGGTATTGCAGCGGTAAGTCTGACAAGAGTAGGGAACGGTAAAAGGTATCAATTTACTATTGGATTTGACGACATTGATTTTTATTTTTCATTTGAGGTGAAAACAAAAAACATGGCTGATTTTGATAATGAAAATGTCAAAATATTCGAAATACAACCAGGCTCTAGTAATAGTGGCTTTACAAATTTTTTTACAGATAGAACAGATATTATTACAAATAATAAGGCTGGTGAGTTTTGTGATAATCTTACGATAATTGAATTTACAACAGTTAATGGTGTATGTGATTTATTGAATGCAATTAGTGATAATCAAGGAGGTACTGCTACTGCAGATTAAGGTATTCTATTTTATTTTGTGTAGTAGAGATATATAAAATTTTTTGGGTATCATTTTGGAAAAATGCAAGATTTATTGGTATTGCACTTAGTTCGAAGTCTTCGCTCAAGCAAGATTTTTTGAGAAACGAAATTTCAGGTGTTGAATCGTGTAAACTAAAATATCCTATTTTATTTTGATCGGTGGTGAAAAAAGCAGTATCGTCATCAGTAATTAATAAATCATTGAAGCCGTCATTAAAAGTAGCTACACTACTGCTTATTTGAATAACTACATTGCCAGAGGGAATATGTAGTACTTCAGATATACTACCCGATTCAAAAAGAGCATACAGCTCGCCTGTAGAACTAGTTGCAAGTCCTCTAAGAATTCTTGGGCTATAGTCAAAGACAGTATCAACCTCTACCTCGTTATTTTGGAAAGGTGTATCATTAAACATAAAAGTACACCTTGCGTCACCACCGTTTTGAGGTATCACCGCCATGAAAACTTGTTTATAGGTCTCATCAGAAAAAAATAAGGTAGTTGCATTGGTAGCTAAGTATTTTGGGTCATCTAGAGAAATCTCACAGCTACTAATAGGTACTATTGGTGTAATAGCTGGTTGATTTACTACTCTATTACCTATAAAGTTGTGTATTATACGAAAATTATTAATTCTTCTAATCACTCTACCTGATGAGGTACTGTTCTCAATGATAAATAAATTGTCATCTTGTATCATCAAGTTTGTTGGTCTATCAAAGTTTCCAAGTCCTATTGATGTAGAACGTGTATTATAAGTTTGTGATGTATCATTGCCTGAAATATGGTTTAATACAAGATTTTTATATTCGTATATCTTTCGCGTACCACTTCCTGTAAAATATAAATGAGGATTTTCTCTATTCGTTCTATTAATGGCTAAACCAGTTGGTACGATTTCACGAAGATTTTTAGGTATGGTATCAGCGTTTATTACCTGAAACTGAGGTGTAATTCGGCTAAAGTCGTCTATTTGAATAGGACTATTACCTCTACAAGGAGTTAAAAAATCGAGCCATATCCACTTGTATTTAATACTGGGATCCACTTTCACAATTACTTTATTTCCTGCCACTATTACATTAGGTGAGTTCGTATCTATGATAGTATCTCTAGTGCCATCAGACTTTATTAGTGTTACTTTATGACGATTTTCACAGTTGGTTGCTATGGTTTCTATGATGATTTCTTCAAGGCAGGCATCTTTGTAATATGCTCGTTCAATTGTTGGACAAACAGATTCAATATTTTCATAGTCTGATGCTACAATAGGCACCTCTCCCTTACAGGAGTGTAGAAAATCCAAATGTACTTGTGTATATAATTTTTGAGGATTTACTTCTACAATCACTTGATTAAGATCACTTTTTACTTCTATTATATTTGGTCGCTCAGGAATGGTATCTTTTATAACAGTTGGGCTTGTATCCTCAAACCCCATAAGGGATACTACATGAGCATCTTCGCAGGCAGAGGTTTTATTTTTTACTTCAAGGATAATTTTGTCGAGACAAGCATTCATATAATACGCCCGCTCAATTTTTGGACACTTAGGGTCAATATCTGTATATCTTCTACTGAAATCGAATTCTTCCTGGTCGCAGGAAAAAAGCAAAAGAGAACCTAAAAATAGAATTAATTTATTCATCATTGGTACTTTGAAATAACCTATAATTTTATTCATCTGGCAGCATACATGTACAGTAATTGATAGTATCCTTTTGGGAACGCGTGGCAAATATAGTAGTCAAAACGGCACTTACTGCCGCACTAGCATAGCCAAAAGCATCCAAAATTTTTGCATTATCTCTATTCTTTATCCAGTTAGCATTACCTTTATCCTTAGCCTTATTCAGTTGTTGATCCGAAGAATCGAGTAAGATATTAGCTGCTATTGCCAAGCCACCAACTACAGCGTCTTGAGATTTCGGTATCCATTTTTTACGCGCTAAGCGTATGTGCATAGTATCTTTTAAAGTCTCTAAAGTTGAGAAGTAGAGGGTGTCAATAGCTCTACATCCCTTGTATATATCTCTTTTTTTTGGCTTTACTCCAATCGTGACTCGCTGCTCATTTCCAGGGACTAAAAAACTAACTTTACCATCCTTATTCGTAGTTTGTTCATACGAGTGATTGGGTGCTTTTTTGAAATACTGTCCCGCGATAAATTCTACTTCTCTTCCTACAATTAGCTTACCATTAGGTTGATGTATGTAAAGCTCTAAATTACAATAAGGTACTAGATAAATAGGGTATTCTATGCGATTGGGCTTAATCTCAATTTGATAGGTACTATCAATAAATAGACTGTCTCCTTGATTGAATTGTAAAGACACAAAGGCCGTATTTGATTTTATGGAGAGCTTATTATTTTTTAAATAAGCATCAGGTAAAGGAAGGGAGTCACGTGTTTTTTGTTCACACCTTATAGCAATAGCATCAAATTCATTTATCGGAATACCTGTAATATTATTGAAAAACTTAACTCTTATTTCTAGCTCCTTAAGTATAATCTTGACAGTAGAAATTTGTGAGGAATCTTTTAAGTTGTAAATAGTGCCTTTAAGTGGTTTGTATCCTTTTGTTTCTATGCTATAAGTCAAGCTATCGCATTTGGGGCTGTATGCTATAGTCGTACTATTTGTTAGTTTTTCAGCTAAAGTATCAAATTTATAGATGAATTTGTCTATTGGCATTATGTCATTTGCTTCATTACGAAAGTCAAACCTAATTTCTTTATTTCCCTTTAAATAGATACTTTTTAAATAGGTACGTTGATTTTCGAGATTCAGGCTTTTATCTTCAATGGATTCATAGCCTGGTTTCTGGAAAGTTAGTCTAATGGAATTGGCTAAGGGACTGACCCTGAGTGTAACTTCACCACGATTATCGGAGGTTTCCTTGATTGGCATTATACCATGTGTTCCTGTTACCTGCACATTTTCAATAGGAGCATTACCATAAAGTGTATCTTTTAAACTAAGGGTGATATATTTATTGCTTTGAAGGAAACGTTTTACAATAGGTTGTTTTTCCTTAATGCTTATTGTATCATTTTTGTAATCTTTATGGGATATAATTAGCTCTATTTCTTTTCCTTTATATTTAGGGGGTATAATTAAAAGATTATTTCGGAGAATAATATCAACAGGACTTATTTCTATACCTTTATTAATTTCTTCCATTAAAATAGTATCTATGATTTTGATAGGTATTTTTATAGAGTCGTGTTTTGGAAGAGGAGGAGGAATTAGATTCGATTCGTCCTTTTTTTTCTTTTCCAATTTTATGCTTGGTTCTATATTAAGTTTCAGTTTCTGAACAGTAAAAGCTTCTTCAATATCTTTATATCTTTTGTCTTTAATGTTTACGAAAATAGTATCATTATCATTATAATCTTTGAGTTTGATAGCATATTTAGCATCAATACTGGGATTAGGTTGCTTAATTGTGTCTGGATAAATTACTTCAATGTAATCTACTTTTTTTGCCTCTTTGTCTTGTTGGTCAATTAGCTTGAGAAATGCATTGTTTTGTGCATTTAATGTTAAAACATAAAAAAGCGAAAGAGTCAAAAGTAAGTGAAAGTGTTTCATTTAAGGGGTATTGTATCATTGCGTAATTTAAACGGCTCATTATAATTTGCATCTTCCCAAGTTGCTCGCATTGAATCTCCTAATTCCCAGCCTTTTTGAAATTTAAATTCCACACAACCACTTTTATTTGTCTTTCCACTTATTTCCAAAACGCCTTTCTCTTTTTTTAAAAAGACTTCAACATTTGGTTCTTTTATACATAGCGTGACTGTAGGTGTTTTAGAAGACTGCGTTGCTAATCCAACTATAACAGAAAAAACCAAAGGAAATAGCACAAAGAACTGTATTTGCCAACTTGGTGGCGGAAGTTTCCAATCTAAACGAACATTCTTATTAGGATTAGGATATAATCCCCACGGAAATGCATTTTTTTTGATTCCTAAACCTCTTGTCTCTGCATTTTCCTCTGTTTTTTCTTCTAACAGATTAGCTTTAGTTTCTGAGTCTTCATTCGTTTTTTTCTCCTTTGGCATATCGGTTTTGGTTTCTGCAATTTCCTCTATTTCTTCCTCTTTAATCCCCTCATCAGGTATATCTCTTAAGTTTCTTTTATCTATTTTCTCTTTGTTTCTCGATTTACCATTGACAAAGGTTTTCGCTTTTTTAAATGCTTGTTCTATGGTAGACCCATTGGATAGTGCTATATAAAACTCTTTAGATAAATTTATAGCATCTTCATCATGTACCTTAGAATTAGTAGCAATAATAGCATCAATGCCCGCTGCAAAAAAATACTTCAATTGTGCCTTGTTGGAGCAACCATTTAAAAAGACCAATTTTATATTTTTCTCCATGCCAATTCGTTCAGCCAAAGAATCGCCGTCGCCTTTTTGATCTTCGAATAGTATAGATGAGCCATTAGAATGGCCTGCAAAGTGATAAATACATACACGGTTTTCATGGACTCTTAAGCGTTTATGTATATCTTTATATCGAGCTGAATGAACACAATCTAGCTTGACTTGCTTTCTGATTACTGCTCGTTTTAATGCGTTCTCAATACCTTCCTCTTCCTCATCTAAATCTAAACCATCATTATCGTCATTCGCTAAGGTGACAATAATAACAGGACGCCTAAAATAATTTATAATAGAAGTGAACACGTTATACAAATTTGGATGATGAATAATTAATGGGAAATCGAAAGATAAATGGGAAACGATAAGACCTGTCCCAAAATTATAAAATTTAGAACATTTTTCAAATTTTTACCTTTGATAATTTTTATGTAGAATGTACCGCGACGAACTTAAGGCAGCGCCATATTCATGCTTAAAAAGTGCATGCTCTAAAGTTTAATCTCCAAAAACACCGGACAATGATCCGAATGCACCACATCCGTCAGTTGATAAGCATCTACAATCTTATCACTAATAGCCTTAGAAACACATTGATAATCAATGCGCCAACCCTTATTATTTTTCCGTGCGCCTGCGCGATAGCTCCACCAACTGTATTGTACTTTTTCAGGGTTTTTAATGCGAAAAGCATCTACGAAGCCGCCTTCTAGCCACTTCGTCATCCATTCGCGTTCTTCAGGCAGGAAACCCGATGATTTTTTATTGCGTACAGGGTCGTGGATGTCTATTTCGGTATGTGCGATATTGTAATCGCCTACTACTATTAGATTAGGACGTTCCTTAAGCAACTCCT
>JAHDCQ010000298.1 GCA_020629845.1 Saprospiraceae bacterium
TCAATAAATAGCTAGTATCCTCCGAATTGAAGCCTCCATTATCTTCTTGACAAACAGCCTCTATAGTTGTTTTTCCACCTGTTATACAGCCTGCACTATCTGTTATTTTGACATAATATTCTCCTGCGGTTAGTCCGTCTATCACGTATTGCATAGTACTACTATTTGCTACAAATCTATATTGATCCTGTAGAAATAGTTTAGATAAATCACGAACCCCTTCCATAGGTAGATAAGGTAATCGTCGAAAGATTTCTACAGTAACTCCTCCTGTATTGATTCCATCAATATCTAAGCCAATTTGCCCATTACGATACCCTACAGTGTTTAAATTAGAAGCGACAATATCAACGTCTAATTGCCCACAATTGCAAACCTCATAATCAGGCGTTAAGTAAACGAAAACCTTAGTATAACAATCAGTATTACTATCGTAAATATCTAAAAAAACATAACCTTCTGATTGCACTTCAAAATAAAAAGTATTACCCTCCAATCTGAATATACTCCCAGTCGAGCTAAGTCCATAACCATATTCCCCTGAGCCGTTTAGAATTTCAACTTCAAAGCTACCGTTTGTCCCATTACAATCCGTTTTCTTAATATTTCTTATTTCTGTCTCTAAATCGCAACAATTAGCTTCTACATAGAAGCTACGCGTTAGCGTACATTCATTAGCATCTGTAATTGTATATTGGTAAGCTCCCTGTTGAAGTTCTGAGAACGTAAAAAAACAGTCATTGGTCTCTTCAGAAAACTGCATTTCATTACCTTCCCATGCTATCGTGTATGGAGGCGAGTCACCACCAATTCCAAGTACTACTTCATCACAATCATTATACTCCAATATTGTACTAGAAAGTCCTAGGCATTCACCACATGCTTCTGCTGTCTTAAAATCAAATACTTCTTCTTCTACACAGCCTAGCCCATCTGTAGCAGTAAGCGTGTAAACCCCAAAAGGCAAATCTTCTATATCTATGTAAAAGGGAGCATTAGTTCTTGTATCTCGCATTCCCGAAACTGGACCTTCCCATTCTAGTAGAACAGGGGCTTGGCGCTTAGAAACAAACAATCGTAGCGAACCATTTATCGTACCACAGTTCGTGGGCTTTACTAGACTAGCAGATAGTCTGAACTCACGCTCTGATACGGTAGTTGTTCGTACTAAACTACATCCAGTAGCATCTGTAAGCGTGACACTGTAAGTGCCTACGGATAAGGTAGCTCCTGCTAAGTTATAATTCATGGAATTGGTTGTGGTACTTCCCGACAAACCACCTCCTTCCCATTGAATATTGTAGGGTGCTTGCCCTTTCTGGACTGTAACTATGATTTCTCCATTATCATTACCACAATCCACCTCTTGCGAAGTCTCTACCAAAAATTCTAAACCTGTGTTTTCGACAACTACACTAGTTCTCAATTCACAATCCAGCGCATCTGTTATTCTAAAGCTGTAATACCCCAAAGGAAGTTCTTTAGAAAAAATAGTGTCATTACTTATCGTATCCCTACTACTCTGCACGCCCCACCGCTGTACGATATAAGGAGGTATACCTCCGCCTATTTCAACTTGAATACTCCCTGAATCAGCACAAATAGGATTTTGCGCTTCTACATCAAATGAAAAATCGCCACAATCTTCACAATTGTCGGGTTCAGGAACAGTAAACTCAATAACATTAGGGAAAGCACAGTCATTAGCATCTGTAAGCGTCAAAAAGTATTCCCCCGATCCAAGGTTTTGCAATAAATAACTATTAGTTGTCACCTCAACTAATCCCGAATCGCCATTTGTACTTTCCCATTCTATCGTAA
This sequence comes from Saprospiraceae bacterium, assembly GCA_020629845.1. GTDB lineage: Bacteria > Bacteroidota > Bacteroidia > Chitinophagales > Saprospiraceae > JAAUTG01. The sequence continues at coordinate 1,822 of JAHDCQ010000298.1, forward strand.
CTGGGCTTGCTCCTACAGAAAACTCAATCAAAGCCTCGGCATTGTCTTCATCACATTCAGGCGCTGCACCGTAGCTAGTACTAGTACTTGTAAAGCTATGTTGTTGGAGGTTTAGTGTAATGCTTTTTTCATCTGTACAACCTCCCTCATCAGCCACCGTAACTCCATAATTTCCTTCTGCAAGTCCTGTTATGGTAAACCAATGCCCATCAATACGCTCTGTGCTGATAACACCGCCATTACTCCATTGAATCGTATAAGTTGGGCTACCGCCTCGAATGGCGACATTAATTGTACCATCATTTTCATTGCAACTAACAGGTGCATTATTTCGCAGTTCAATACTGAAATCATCACAAGAAGTACTACAATCTTCTTTATCTAATCTAATAGATTGCTGTTCACTACAACCCTCCCCATCAGTTACTGTAACATCATAATCGCCCTCTGCAAGCCCTTTTATAGTAAACCATTGTCCATTGATACGTTCTGTACTACGAACACCGCCATTGCTCCATTGAATGGTATAAGTTGGGCTACCACCTCGAATAACGACATCAATTTTGCCATCGTTTTCGTCGCAACTAACAAGCGCATTATTTCGCAATTCAATACGAAAGTCATCACAAGCAGTAGAGCCTCCACAATCACTATCATTGCTCAGGTCAATACTTTTGCTTGCACTATTGCCTGTGCCGTCGGTTACGGTCACGTTATAAATACTAGAAGGCAGGTTTTGTAGCGTGAGCCAATGTCCGCTAATGGTTTTCTCACCCATGTCTGCCCCTGACCAAGTAATGGTAAAATCAGGCGTTCCTCCCAAAATTACCACATTAATTTTTCCATCGGCAGTACCGCAGCTAGGAACTACATTGTTTCGGAACTCAAAAACTAAGTTAGTGCTTTGGGCTTGTAAATTCAGTGTAAGGCACAGCCCCATTAAAAAAAAGAAAAAAGAAAAGTAGAATTTCATGTATCTGTTTGTTTATACTGTAAACCCCAAACAAAAGGAAAGCTAATAAGCAATGAAGTTTTACACTAAAAAATTGGTATCAAAACAAAATTAAGCGTTTTCAATTGAAACCACAAATTTCTCTTTTTTGTATCAAAAAAGCCATAATTTAGTTTAGATGCATTCTAAATAGAACGAGAAAAAGAACCTCATTTGGGCTTGTCTTCTTTAATAAATAGATTTGCAAGGCAACAGAAATAGTAGCTGCTAAGCGATGCTTGGCATAAGTCATACTTTGCAAAGTGCGACTTATTTCCAAGCACCGCTTGGTTTTACAAAATAGAAGTCATGACAAAACTAGATGCTAAAGTACCAGCAGGTGCACTCTCCGATAAGTGGCAACAGTATAAAGGCACGATGAAACTCGTTGCGCCGAACAACAAACGTCGCATTGAAGTCATCGTGGTAGGAACGGGTTTGGCAGGTGGAGCGTGTGCCGCTACCCTCGCCGAGTTGGGATACAAAGTAAAGGTGTTCACTTTCCATGATAGCCCACGCCGCGCACACTCCATTGCCGCGCAAGGGGGAATCAATGCTGCGAAGAACTACCAAAATGACGGAGATAGTATCTATCGTTTGTTCTATGACACCATCAAAGGGGGCGATTATCGTTCGCGCGAATCGAATGTGCATCGCCTAGCGGAAGTGAGTACCAATATCATTGACCAATGTGTGGCGCAAGGTGTACCTTTCGCACGTGAATATGGTGGTTTGCTTGCCAACCGTTCCTTCGGTGGGGTGCAAGTGAGTCGTACTTTTTACGCACGTGGTCAGACGGGACAGCAGTTGTTATTGGGAGCGTATCAAGCATTGTCTCGCCAAATTGCAAATGGCAATGTCACGCTATACAATCGCCACGAGATGTTGGACTTGGTGAAAGTAGATGGCAAAGCGCGTGGTATCATTTCCCGTAATCTTTTGACAGGCGAAATTGAGCGTCATGCAGCGCATTGTGTGGTGTTAGGAACGGGTGGCTACGGCAACGTTTTCTACCTTTCTACCAATGCCATGAACTCAAATACTTCGGCAGCTTGGCGCGCACATCGTAAGGGCGCGTTTATGGCAAATCCTTGCTATACACAAATTCACCCAACTTGCATTCCAGTATCAGGACATTATCAGTCGAAACTTACGCTGATGTCAGAATCTTTGCGTAATGATGGCCGTGTTTGGGTGCCAAAATTGAAAGAAGACTCGGATGCGATTCGCAAAGGAGAGAAATCACCTTTAGATTTATCCGAAGACCAAAGAGATTACTATTTGGAGCGCATTTACCCATCCTTCGGTAATTTAGTACCGCGCGATGTGGCTTCTCGTGCTGCCAAATATGTATGCGATGAAGGACGCGGCGTGAGCGAAACAGGCTTGGCAGTTTATCTTGATTTCTCAGATGCTATCAACCGCTTGGGTGAAGATACCATCAGCGCACGCTATGGTAACCTCTTCGAGATTTACGAAAAAATCACAGGCGAAAATCCTTATAAAGTCCCAATGCGAATTTATCCAGCCGTACACTATACGATGGGCGGACTTTGGGTGGATTACAATTTGGAAACGACTATTCCAGGTTGCTTTGCACTAGGTGAAGCCAACTTCTCCGATCACGGTGCGAACCGCTTAGGAGCTTCGGCATTGATGCAAGGTTTGGCAGATGGTTATTTTGTGATTCCTTATACAATTGGAACATTCTTGTCGAATGAAATTCGTACACCAGCCATCAGCACCGAGCAAGCTGCTTTTGAGCAAGCAGAAGCGGATGTGAAAGGACGTATCGAAAAAGTGCTTTCGATTCAAGGTAATCAATCAGTAGAGAGTTTCCACCGTCGTCTCGGACAAATCATGTGGGACTACTGCGGTATGTCGCGCAATGCAGATGGTTTGCAGAAAGGCATCAAGATGATTCGCGAATTACGCGATGAATTTTACCGTGATGTGTTCGTGCCTGGTACGAATGAGGAATACAATCCAGAACTCGAAAAGGCATTGCGCGTAGCAGATTTCCTAGAGTTGGGTGAATTGATGTGTAAGGATGCCTTGAATCGCAACGAATCCTGTGGTGGTCATTTCCGTGAGGAATACCAAACCGAAGAAGGCGAAGCGATGCGTAATGACGAAGATTATGCTTACGTAGCTGCTTGGGAATCGAAAGGCATGGGCGAATCGGAACTGCATAAAGAAGAATTGGTATTCGAGAATGTGGAGTTGAAGACGCGTTCTTACAAATAAAATAATAATGGCTTATAGCGATTTTACATTAGATGACCTTCGGCAAAAATTTGGTATCGAGAACAAAAGAGTTCGAATACTAGAGGATATTAGTCCATTAGAGCCGTCAGAAAATCTAGTAAAAGCGTTAGAAGAAGTCGAAGAATTACCTATTCGTAGCGAAAAAGCAAAGTCGGAATGGATAGTCGTTCCGATTTTGAAAGAATTGCGCCACAGAAGCGGCAAATTTTTCACTATATACTCTGGTGACCACTTGAATGTAGATGAAGCAAGTGGCTTGAAAGGTGAATGTGATTTTATTTTAGCGAAAGACATAGGAACATTTGATATTAATTATCCAATAATTCAAATTGTCGAAGCTAAGAAAAATGATGTTGAAATCGGCGTACCACAATGTGCAGCGCAGTTGATAGGGGCGAAACGCTACAATCAGAAAAAAGGTGTAGAACTAGATGAAGTTTATGGCTGTGTCACTACAGGGAATGAGTGGCTATTTATGCAGCTTAAAGCAGAGCAGATAAATATCAACACCAAGCTATTATACTTGAATGAGATTGAAAATATACTGGGAACGTTCCAGCATATTATCAATCATTATAAAGAGAAACTGGCTTAGTATAGATGTGAGATTCTAATATGTGAGGTGTGAGCCATCATCTCTTCCTTAGAACTTGCACAAAAATTAAAAAAATCGATAGAGATTAATAGAAAGAGCAAAAAGTCTCTCCCGATAATTATCGGGACTAAAATCTCATATCTCTCCCGATAGCTATCGGGACTAAATAAGATAAAATGAGACTCACACTAAAAGTTTGGAGAGAAGGAGGAAAATATGTGGGGCAGTTTGTGGACTATAAATTAGATAATATCTCGAAAGATATGTCCTTCTTGGAGATGTTGGATGTATTGAATGAGCAGTTGATACAAGAAAAAGAAAGTCCTATCGCCTTCGAGCATGATTGCCGAGAAGGGATTTGTGGCACCTGCAGCATGGTCATCAATGGGCAGCCACATGGCCCGATGAAAGGTACAACCACTTGCCAATTGCACATGCGCTCCTTCAAGGATGGCGATGAAATTTACATCGAACCATTCCGTGCGAAAGCATTTCCTGTAATTCGAGATTTGGTAGTGAATCGTGATGCCTTTGATCGCATCATTCAGTCGGGTGGTTATGTGTCGGTGAATACAGGACAGGCGCAGGACGCGAATGCGATTCCAATTGAAAAAGATACCTCTTCAAAGGCATTCGATG
>JAHDCQ010000299.1 GCA_020629845.1 Saprospiraceae bacterium
TATAAGGATGTGAAGGACACGACCATCGTGGCGATGTTCAAGGTGGAACGCAATGTGGAGTCGGACTTTTTGTTTGATAGCGCGGAGGAAGATGTACGCATCCTCGCTTGGACGACGACCCCCTGGACGCTGCCCTCAAACACCGCTTTGACTGTCGGACCAAAGGTGAAGTATGTCAAAGTCCAAACGACTAGCCCTTATACCAATGTACCTGTGAGTGTGATTTTGGCGGAGGATTTGGTGGGCAAATGGTTCGCGGCAGAAGGCGATGAAAAGAGCAAAAAAGCGAAGGTACTAGCGAAAAGCGAGACCTTCACAGGCAAACAAATGGAAGGGCTGCGCTACGAACAGTTGCTAGGCTTCGGCAATGACATCGAGCCGCTAGATGGACAGACAGATGCTTTCCGTGTGATTACCGCCAATTTCGTGACCACTTCGGATGGTACGGGTATCGTGCATACTGCGCCTAGTTTTGGTGCGGATGACCGTTTTGCAGGCAAAGCCAACGGCATCGGCGCATTGACGCTGGTGGATAAATCAGGAAAATTCAAAGCGACCGTAGGCGAGTTCTCGAATCGCTATGTGAAGGACTATAAAGAGGAGGAAAATTATCGGGACGTAAATGTGGACATTGCTATCCGCTTGAAGACCGATAATAAAGCCTTCAATGTGCAGAAATACGAACATAATTATCCGCATTGTTGGCGTACCGATAAGCCTGTCTTGTACTACCCATTGGATAGTTGGTTTGTGCGCTCCTCGAAGATGAAGGCGCGTATGGTGGAATTGAATAATACGATCAATTGGCAGCCAAAATCAACGGGTGAAGGACGCTTCGGGAAGTGGCTCGAAAACCTGCAAGATTGGAATTTATCGCGCTCGCGCTACTGGGGTATTCCACTCCCAATTTGGCGTACCGAGGGTGATGAAAACCTACAAGAAAAGTGCATCGGTTCGGTAGCAGAATTGCAGGCGGAGATTGAAAAAGCGAATACTGCTTTGGGCTTGTCACAGAGCGTGCCAGAAGATTTGCACCGCCCATATATAGACGACATCACGCTCGTAAGCGAAGATGGTCGCCCGATGAAGCGCGAGACGGATTTGATAGATGTGTGGTTCGATTCGGGTTCGATGCCTTATGCACAATGGCACTATCCGATGGAAAATGAGGAGAAATTCAAGTCGAGTTTCCCCGCAGATTTCATCTCGGAAGGCGTTGACCAAACACGCGGTTGGTTCTATACGCTACACGCCATTGCTTCGATGGTATATGATAGCGTTGCCTTCAAAAATGTGCTTTCGACGGGCTTAGTGCTAGATGCGAAGGGCAAAAAAATGTCGAAGAGTAAGGGCAATGTCGTCAATCCATTTGATACGCTTTCGACTTATGGCGCGGATGCGACGCGCTGGTATATGATGTCCAATTCTAATCCCTGGGATAGTCTGAAATTTGACCTAAAAGGCGTGGAAGAAGGACGCAATAAATTCTTCGGAACGCTGTATAATACCTACTCTTTCTTCGCGCTTTATGCGAATATTGACCAGTTCAAGATAGACGAACAAAACGTGATTCCTGTGGAGGAACGCCCCGAAATAGACCGTTGGATTATCTCGAAAATGTACAGCATGGTGAAGCTCTACCGCGAGCGTATGAGCGACTACGATGTCACGCCAGCTTGCCGTGCCATTGAGACCTTCGTGGGCGACCACCTCTCCAATTGGTATGTGCGCCTATGCCGTCGTCGCTTCTGGAAAGGCAGCATGTCGAAGGACAAGCAAGCGGCTTACGAGACGCTATTCGAGTGCCTCATGGTGACGGCGCAACTGATGTCGCCTGTCGCGCCTTTCTTCTCGGAGTGGATGTACGGCAATCTGACTGCGCCCATACGCGAGGCGGCGGTCAAGAATCAAACGCCACTACGTCATCGTTCGATACATCTGACGGACTTGGTAAAGGTGGATGATAGCTTAATTGATACCGCACTCGAAGAGCGCATGGACTACGCGCAGCGCATTTCCTCGCTAGTGTTGTCGCTTCGCAAGAAGGAAAATATCCGTGTCCGTCAGCCACTACCAAAGGTGATGCTACCGATACTAGACGCGAGTTTCCAGACGCAAGTAGAGGGCGTGAAGGACTTAATCATGTCGGAGGTGAATGTCAAGGACATTGAGTACTTGACGGATACTTCGGGTGTGATAAAGAAGAAAATAAAGCCGAACTTCAAGACGCTAGGTCGTCGCTTGGGCAAAAACATGAAAGCTGCCGCGCAGACTATCGGACAGTTCACCCAAGAAGACATTGCGAACTTGGAGCGCACGGGCGAGTATATGCTCTCTGTGAATGGCGATAACATTCCGCTTACACTAGAAGATTTTGAAATCACTGCCGAAGACATTCCAGGGCTATTGGTTGCCAATGACGGGCCACTCACGGTCGCTTTGGACATCACTATTTCTGATGCTCTAGCTGCGGAAGGGATGGCGCGTGAACTCGTCAATCGCATTCAAAATCTCCGTAAGAGTAGCGATTTTGAGGTGACGGATAGAATCAACATCCAACTAGAAGATAAGGAAGTGGTACAGGCTGCTGTAGCGCAGTTTGGGGATTACATCAAAGCGGAGGTATTGGGTGATTCTTTGGACTTGGTGGCGGATTTGGGCAGTGGGGAAGCAGTGGAGTTGCCTGGAGAGGAGACGGTTTGGATTAGCGTTACTAAGGTGTAAGTTTTTAGCCATCGGACGCTTGTTGAGCGTCCGATGGCTTGTTAATAGCGTCATACTATACTTTTTCAGCAGAGAAGAACAAATAAATGTACCTTTGCAAAAAGCAGAGCATGATAACAAATATCAAATACATTTATAGCGATACAGGCGAGGTAGAAGCTGCGATTGTGCCTATACAAGCATGGCGGGCAGTGGAAAAGCAGTTGCAGACTGTACCAAAGCCTACTACGCCCTTTAAAGCATCAAAATTTAGAGGTGCTTTTCGGAAGTTGAATATTAATGTAGAAGAAGAAATCCGAGAAATGCGTGACGAATGGACGAGAAATTTTTGATCGATACTAATATCATTATCTATTACCTGAAAGATGAGATTCCAACAGACCATATTGAACGGGTAGAACATATCTTGGAAACCTCTTTCCATATTTCGACGATTACGAAAATAGAACTTTTGGGTTGGCAAGCGATTCCTTTAGAAGAAAAACGAAAACTAGAAGAATTTCTTCAAGCTGCTCATGTCATTTATATAGACAAAACTATAGAGGACAAAGTGATTGAACTCAAACAGCGTAAAAAACTCCCTATTCCTGATGCGGTGATTGGTGCGACTGCTTTCGTATATAATTACACTATAGTAACTCGAAATGAATCAGATTTTGAGAAGATCAAGGGATTGAATGTTTATAATCCTTTTGGGTAATTGATAGTTTTTATAATAATGCCACGCAATTCGGCAGCTACATCAAAGCCGAAGTTTTTGATGATAAACTAGAATTTATGTCTGTTTTGAGGGCAAGGGAAATTTGCTAATTGCTTTATCAGGTATACATGGGTGTTTTTTGCTTTTTTAGAAGCCGAATGTCCACCAGACATTTGACTTTTATGTTTTAACTTTGTTTTTGTAGCTTTGTTTTTGTATAAATTATAGAACTAATGTAATTCACATTAAACGCTTCAATAACATTATGAGAAGAATATATGTCACAATAGGTAAAGTTCTATTTTGGTTTGTTAGAAGACTATATTTAGCCTATTATCCCTTAAGTAGGGAACTTGTAAAAGATATAGAAATATATTCGCTCCATCCCAGTACGCGTAAAAAAGATTTAAATAAACTTAGAACAGATACCATTGCAAATATTTTTTGGACAAATTCAGGAGCAGTATTTTCGTTATTAGTAACCGCATCTTCTTTGATATTTACCGTTTTGTGGTCAATATCTGTCTTTATTCCATCCGCATCTTTGGATTTCCTTGATAAAATTTCTTCTAGTAAGAAAATAATAGTTGTAATTCTTTTTACATTATCAATATTGATTCTTATTCTTTTTATCTCTTTAACTCTCGTTCCAATAGTATTAAGAAAGATTAACAGGAGTCTGCCTCCTGTCCAATATACGGAATTGAGTCTTGGACAATTAAATCAATCTGAAATATTGACTTTCATATCCTATAGAATGTGGTTATTAACTAAGAATTTTTCTACAGAAATTACAATCCCATTTTCTTATAAAAAGATATTGAAGCATAAACGGATTAATAATACAGATGAAGATTTTTTGCTTCAAGGTAAGTTTGTCAAAAATGAGTATTCAAAGTTTGCCGACAAAGAAAAAGGTGAACAAATAAGTCGTCTTGTAAAAGACACTCAGGAATTACTTCAAAAAGTAGAAGATTTTAAATCGGATTACTATAAAGAAATAATGAATTGCGAAGAATTAAAAGCAAGTGCAGCTAGGAAATTAGGTATTCTTCCTCGTGAGTTTTGCCATCATGTTTTAAAATTTTCAATAAAAATATTTGAAAGTAGAATAAATGATTTGAAAATAAGTATTGATTCTGTACTCTACATACTTAAACAAGAAGAAAAGTCTACAGATAATAGTTTGTATGTACTAGAGAATCATCTGAACAAAATTATTCGTACTTATTATGATATCAAGGTTAGAAGAAAAAGATTCCTGTCTCAACTAATTATTTTCAATGGAATTCATGAGTATTTAATTGGTTTAGCATCTACTACTTCTACTTCTGGTTCAATGAAAGTATTTACCAGGGGGATATCAGAGGTCGCATCAAAATTTGATGTTAATAAGAATGCCAAAGATAAAGTATTTCAAGAATTAAAATCTTTGCTTCATAGAAGCAAGGCTCATTATGGCATTGATTTATTAATTTCATTAGAAAATTTTTATAAAAAAAATTATGAAAAAAGCTACCCTAAAGATAAGTATAAAGTACCGAGCTTATTAAAGCATATACTGACTTCTAAGAAGTTTGATGAAAATAACCTTCCTCTAGATAAAGTTTACTTAAAGCAAATAAGAACAGATATTATAGATAGATATAAAGAAGCTGTAGAAAAAATGTCAAATATTTTCAAATATGAAGTCAATAGGATAGAGGATAGTGATGGAATAGTTTATTTTATCATTTTTGGTTACAGTAGAATGATAGTGAATGTGCTTAGGAATAGTGCCGATATACTGAAAAGTAGAAAGTATAGAATTTTTGTTTTTAAAGAACAGCTTAATGGGATGTTAGATACACGAATATTAAGACATGAATTGAATGATTTTAAACCTGATAAAAGCATCAGAAACACTTTTACAGGTAGTGATAATATGATTTTTAACCTTACACAAAAAAAGGATAAAATTATTTTTCTAGCAGGGATTGAAGGTTTTGATATACAAGGTTCTTGTCTTCTACATACAAATAACTATCAGCATCGTGTGGAAAACTTATTAGATAGGTTTGAATCTGATGATAAAAAAAGCGATCCTTGTATATGGCTTATAGGAGGTGACTTCAAGATTTTCAACAAATTTCCAGATGAAGATTCAATATTTGGCTACGAATTTTTTTCTGATCATTATGATAAAGTGGATTATTATAACTTTAAGCCTTTTAAAGACAAAGGACGATTAAAAGTAATCACTAATATAGAAGAAGATTTTAATAAAATAAATGGATACCTGCCCAAGTAAGATAATATTGCTTTTATGATAACAGTCTAAACATTCCCCAATCTCCAAATCAAACTCCTGCAAAATACGCCAATACTATACCAACCGAGTAGATTTTTGAAGATAAAACTACCATTCAGCAAAACCTCCCCAAAAAGCCACCGCCCTCACAGCTGCTTTCCTAGAAACAAAAGCACGCCAACCTACGGATTGAGAATGGACACCTGAAAGATATTTAAGCCAAGTGAGTAGAAATAAAATCCGAAAAAGTCACAATACTAGTACTTTCAAACCGTTTAAGTTCCAGTAAATCCTTATCGCCTGTAATCAAGTAATCCGCATTGCCATCTTGGGCTAGACTCAATAGAAAATTGTCTTTCGGGTCGCGGCAAATATGGACTTCGGTAGTCACCTCTATCAATTCGCCAAACGCATCAAATTTTAGCAAAAGCTGCTCCAAATCATCCGCCGTAAAATACTTCTGAAACTTTGGTCGCTGTGCTACGGCTATAAACTCTTCTAGCAGTTCCCGACTAAAAAGTAAGGTGATTTTTTGATTGGCTATCAGTTCGTCCAATTGTATCAGTCGCTTACTAAT
>JAHDCQ010000300.1 GCA_020629845.1 Saprospiraceae bacterium
GTCCAAGCAGCATAGCCCTTTTTATTCATGTGCAATCCATCGGCTATAAAAATATCATCTTTTACTTGTCCATCTTCTTCTAACATGGATAGCGCACAATCCATATATTCAATATTCGATTTTGTGCCGATATAATTTGCGATTAACTGGTTGCCTGCTTGATATTTATCCCATAGATTCCATCTTGCTAAAGAAGGTTTCATGGAGATGAAAACGAATTTTACATCGGGCAATTTTGCTTCTACTTTTGTTACAAACTCCTGAAAAGAAGCCAAAACGGTTTCAGGGCTTGATCCTTCGGCTATATCATTTTCTCCACAATAAAAAACAATAATTTGAGGCTGATGAATAAATAAATAGCGATCCATGTATTGGATGACTTCTGGTATAGTTGCTCCGCCAAAACCTCGGTTTGGTCCACGGAAATCGCCCATATCTTTTCCTAAGTCTGCCCACATTCGTATACTCGAACTCCCAGTATAAAGAATACCATTCGATGCATAGGACTTTATGGCATCTGTTTTTTCAAAGGCTTGAATTTCTGCTTCAAATCGAGTATTGATAGGCGATTTATTATCACTTTGGGCATTGTTTGCGACTGTTGCTTCTACAGGTGCGGACTCCGTCTGCTTTGCAGGCTTTGACTCACAAGATAGTAGTAGAAGTCCGCACATAAGAACACTATAAAATAAAGGGAAGCACTTCATCTTTTTGTTTTAGGTACTTTGCAAGTAGTTGAACTAAACTATCTTGCAAAGTCCGTGATTTATTACTCCTACAAGATAGGATATTGTAAAATTAGTGGCATTATCTTTTTGAAAAAAATCTACAAAAGTGGAAGCCAAAATAAGAAATAGCGCATGAAAAATAATATCAAAGTAGCAATCGTACAAGATGCACCCGTTCATTTTGACCTAGCAGCTAGCCTACAAAAGCTAGAAGAGCGTATCGAAGAAGCAGCGGCAGGCGGTGCAGAATTAGTGGTTTTTGGCGAGACTTGGCTGAGTGGCTATCCTGCTTGGCTGGATTATTGTGGCAATTACTCTATGTGGGACTATGCGCCCATGAAGCAAGTATTTGCTCGTATGTATCAAAACGCACTACGCATACCAAGCCCAGAAAGTGAACGCCTCGGCGAACTATGTCGCAAGCATGGTATCACGCTAGTCATAGGTGTAAATGAAGCGAAGGAGGGAGGTAGAGGCGCGCGTACGATTTACAATAGCTTATTGATTTTTGATAAATCGGGTGAATTAGTAAATCATCATCGAAAATTGATGCCGACCTATACGGAAAAGCTCCTCTATGGGCATGGCGACGGACACGGACTACGCGCCGTAGATACCGACTTCGGACGCTTGGGTGGCTTGATTTGTTGGGAACACCTCATGCCCCTCACGCGCCAAGCCATGCACCGCGAAGGGGAACTCATTCATATCGCGCTCTGGCCCAATGTGCATGAAATGCTCCAGATTGCCAGCCGAAGCTATGCCTTTGAAGGCCGCTGCTTTGTGATAGCCGTCGGGCAGACCTTCCGCGCGCACGATATTCCTACAGAATTGGAAATGCCTGCCCAATTCAAAGACAAGCCTGATGCCTTCTTATTGCGCGGGGGGAGTTGCATTATCGGACCAGATGGTAAATATCTACTAGAGCCGCAGTTTGAAACCGAAGGCATTATTTTCCATGATTTGCAAGACCTCAATCGTGCCTTTGGTGAAAGTATGGCTTTGGATGTAACGGGCCATTATAATAGAACAGATGTTTTTAATTTAGAAATTGATAAAACAAGGTGGGATTGATGTCGTAATAAAAGAGGTGATTTGCTGACATGTATGTTGGAAGGACTTGTATATTTTGAATTTATGCCAAAATGTTGAGACACAGCCTTTTTAAGCCTTTTTTACTAGTAAATTGAAGCATAAGTCCGCAAACGTTTGTTGAGTAAAACAGCAGTTTATTAAATCAATATTATCATTTCGGCAAATCGTAGAAAATAAATAGCACCAAAGCATTAGCTATTGCCGAATAAGGTTACATTTGTTATTAGTGCTTATCTCACTCAATAGATAGGAACGGTGAAATATTAAATTGACCATTTTCCATTTTCGTTCTTTGACAGTTTTGGTGGTCAAGCCTAATTTTTGCAAAATGAGTTAGCATGCGGTCGAACTTTTGTAAAAATTAGACTTGATTAATCACCAAAATTGTCAGAGAACCTCCATTTTTATTAAAATCAGAACGATTTGTAAAGCGTATAATTTTACTAAAAATGGAAAATCTAAAAAGTCAATTTATTATTGAACTCATACATATTAAGATATGAAATCGAAAATAACAGATCATCAGAATACAAAGATAATTGCTACTATTGGCCCTGCATCTAGTAGCTATAAAATGTTGTCTAAATTAGTGAAAGCAGGCGTGGATGTAATGCGCCTCAACTTCTCACATGGCACCCATGAAGACCATAAAAAAGTAATTGACCACATCTTGCGGATTAATGAGGAATTGGGAACACACATTAGTATTCTAGCCGATTTGCAAGGTCCAAAGCTCCGTGTAGGCGAAATTAAGGACAATGCCCTAGAGCTAAAAGAAGGGCAAGAAATCATCTTTACGAATGAAAAATGTGTGGGTACTGCCAAAAAGGTATACATGGCCTATCAGCAGTTTCCGAGCGATGTCCGAAAAGGTGAAAAAGTACTGATAGATGACGGCAAAATAGAGCTAGAGGTATTAGAAACCGATCGCATAAGTGAAGTGAAATTAAAGGTAACGAATGGTGGTGTTTTGTCTTCGCGCAAAGGGGTGAATTTGCCGAATACCAAAATATCATTGCCTTCTATGACACTAAAAGACGAAAAGGATTTGGAGTTCATTTTGACGCAGCCCGTAAATTGGATTGCGCTTTCTTTTGTACGCTCGGCGGAGGATATGAAAGGACTAGCGAGGCGAGTAGAAGCGGCAGGACATCGGGCGAAAATCTTAGCAAAAATCGAAAAGCCAGAGGCAATTGATAATATTGACAAAATCATAAAACACTCCAATGCCATTATGGTGGCACGGGGAGATTTAGGGGTAGAAGTGCCTATGGAACGTCTGCCGATTTTGCAAAAAATGATTATCAAAAAGTGTATTCAGCGTGCGCGCCCTGTGATCGTAGCAACGCACATGTTGGATAGCATGATGCATAATGTAACGCCTACCCGTGCTGAAATCACAGATGTGGCAAATGCCGTATTAGATGGCGCAGATTGTGTGATGCTAAGTGGGGAAACTTCTGTAGGAAAACATCCTGTGAAGGTAGTGGAAGCCATGAACAAAATCATAGAAGAAGCAGAAAAACAATATGCGATTGAGGATAAACGCCCGAAAGCGTCCAAGAAGTCGCGCACCTTCGTGTCGGATGTAGTGTGTTTTAGTGCTGCAAAAACAGCCGATGAAATCGGGGCAAAAGCCATCATTGGAATGACGACATCAGGCTATACGGCCTTTAAACTATCGAGCTTCCGTCCAAAGTCTAAAATTTACGCTTTTTCTGACCAAAAACACATGCTGAAAACGCTGAATTTGGTGTGGGGTGTACGTGGCTACTATTACGATAAATTCACTACCACAGACGAGACGATTTCTGATGTAGCGAATATTTTAAAGAAAAATGGACGTGTAAAAAAAGGCGATATGATAGTCAATACGGGAAGTATGCCTATCCGTCGTCGCTACCGTACCAATATGCTAAAAGTAACCTTGATAGAGTGATGTTTTAGAGTGATGAATGATGAGGTATGAGTGATGAATAAGCTCAAAACTTCATCATTCATACCTCATAGCTCTAAAGGGCGATTGGTGCAGCTAGTAATTCTCTTGGAATACCAAAAGCATCCACTAAGGCACAAGACTGATGCCGTACTGTGGCACAAAGTTCGTCCACTAGTTTGGTGACAGCCTTCGTTTTTGCACTTTCCATATAGCCGCGTTCCAAATACCAGCCTTTATGTTGTTCTATGGTGTGTAGGGCGTATAAATCGCAGACTTGTTTTAGCACTGCCTTTTGCTCTACATTTTCTTCTACTTCCACTACTTTTATGAATTGCTCTAGCACCGTACGTTCCACAAAGGCTTCTGCCAAATCGAGCATGGCACGCTGGCAACGCATCGCTGCATCATAAGCTGAATTGCCATCCTTAATCAAGCCGCGCATTTTCTGACTAATGTAGAGCTTCATGCGGTCTTCCCGATATTCGAAGGCTTGTAAGTGTGTTGCGCTATCGAGCAAATGTTCGCGGCTACTGTTTCGTACGGTGATAGGATTCATTTCGGTGATAGCCGTAGCCACTTGTCCCCCTACAAAACGCAACATTCCAAATGCTCCTTCTTCATTGAACGATTGTCGGAAAGTAGTCAAAACCCCTTTCGCTACCAATTGCATTAGTACCGTATTATCGCCCTCGAAAGTGGTGAAAATATCTGTATCTGCTTTTAGGTCAGCGAAGCGATTTTCGGCAAGGTAGCCTTTGCCACCACAGGCTTCGCGGCATTCTTGTAGCGTTTCTGTCGTGAACCAAGTCGCGTAGGATTTCATGCCAGCGGCTAGGGTTTCCACTTCGCGGATACTTTCTTCATCGGCTTCCAGGAAGCGTTCGAGTAGATGGTCTAAGCCAAAATTCAAAGCGTACGCCTTCGCTAATAGTGGCATCAAACGACGCTGATGACTAGGATAATCGAGTATTAGCACTTCGGGCGTATTGAAATCTTTGCCAAACTGTCGCCGCTTCAAGGCATAATTGATAGCAATATTTAGTCCCGTTTTTGCACCACTCAAGCCCGCACGTGGTACACATACACGCCCGCCTACCAATGTACCGAGCATCGTAAAAAAGCGACGCGACGGATTCTCAATCGGGCTGCTGTATTCTCCATTTTCATCCACATCACCGAAGCGATTCAGGAGGTTTTCGCGTGGTACGCGCACTTGGTCGAACCAAATACGCCCATTATCCACGCCATTCAGACCGAGTTTGTAGCCATTGTCCTTCACGGTTCTGCCTTCTAGTAGGTTGCCATTTTCATCGCGTAATGGCACTAAAACGGCATGAACCCCATGATTTTCCCCTTTCACAATCAACTGACAAAAAACCGATGCCATCTGGCTATGCAGCGCGTTGCCGATATATTCCTTGCCTGCTGCGAGAGTGGGGGAGTGCACCACAAACTCATCCGTGATGGGATCATAAGTAGCGGTGGTTTCCAGTTGGCGTACATTCGAGCCATGTCCAGTTTCCGTCATCGCAAAGCAGCCTGCTAAATCGAGTGTACCGATGTCTTTTAAGTATTTCGCATGGTGGCGTTCTGTGCCTAAGGCATGCACGCTACCGCCAAAAAGTCCAAATTGCACCCCGAATTTTATCGCCAAGCTCATATCAAAATAGCCCAACATCTCGAAGATGGTGGCATAGGCTTCCATATCGCTGCCGCCGCCATATTCCGTAGGGTAGGCGAGTGCGCCAAAGCCTTGCGCTGCCAAGAGCTTCGTCCATTCCAATATCTTCAAGCGATAGGCATCTTTATCAGGGATAATGTCGCGCTGAAAAGCGGGGTCTTGGAGCAATGTTTTCACGCGTTGGCGCAATTCAGGCTTATGCTTATCGAGCAGTTGCCCCATTGAATCGGCACTAAAAGTTGCCTTACATCGCTCGCTATCCAGTTCGCGCTCTTCATTGACTTTATCCTGAAAAATACGCTGAAAGGTGAGCGTATCTATATCACCGAGTGCTTTTTCGAGTCCCTCTAGGGCTTGCTTCGTTTCCTCCGATGACCATTTGATATTGGCATCTGGCTCTAAGTATTGCACCGCGCTCCGTTGCGCCATTTCGATACCCAATGCGGCGAAGGAATTGCGTTTTTCTTTGGGAAGTTGTTGCGCGCTTTTCCGCAATTCAATTTCCCAATGCTTAAATAACTCCCGCGAGGGCGGACGGGCAGGATTCATCCATTGCTGTAAAATGGCTTTTTCTTGCGGCTTCAAAAAGCCCAACTCTTGCACTTTCTGTTGCAACAATTCCACTTCACTCGGACTCAACACACGATCTGCCCAAGCCACATAAAACATGGGCATTAAACTCTGCACACCAGGCGAATAGAACGGCAGTATAGGAGGATTGGTACTCATGACTAACTAGATTTTTACTTTATGACGCGTCTTTTTGTAAAAGTACAACGGCTAGGAAGGGAATTATGTTTGTTTTAACGCTTT
>JAHDCQ010000301.1 GCA_020629845.1 Saprospiraceae bacterium
ATCATTATCGCATTCTATCATTAAATAATTATGGTACTGGCTTTGCCAGCTTAGGATATTCAATGGATAACAATACACAAGATAACAATACTATCATTTCCCTAAAAGGGATGTATAAAGACTATTTTCTGGATTATGCCTCTTATGTGATACTGGAACGTGCAGTGCCTTCCGTTTGGGATGGCTTCAAGCCCGTACAGCGTCGCATACTACATGCTATGAAAGAAATGGATGATGGCCGCTATCATAAAGTAGCGAACATCATCGGGCAAACCATGCAATTTCACCCGCATGGCGACGCAGCTATTGGTGATGCCTTAGTGAATTTGGGGCAGAAAGATTTACTGATTGACTGTCAGGGCAATTGGGGTGATATTCGTACGGGCGATGGTGCTGCTGCGCCACGTTATATAGAAGCGCGCCTGAGTAAATTTGCCCTAGATGTATCCTTTAATCCGCAAACTACCGAATGGCAACTTTCCTATGATGGGCGCAAAAAAGAACCCATCAATTTACCTGTAAAATTTCCGATGGTATTGGCGCAGGGTGTGGAAGGCATTGCGGTGGGCTTGGCTACTAAAATTTTGCCCCACAATTTCGTGGAACTTATTAAAGCATCTATCAAGCTACTACAAGGTAAAAAGGTAAAAATATATCCTGATTTTCAGACTTACGGACGGATAGATGTGAGTGACTATCGAGGTGGAAAACGTGGAGGTAAAGTAAAAGTACGCGCTCATATAGAACAAGGCGATAAAAATACGCTCCTAATAAAAGAATTGCCTTATGGTGTGACTACCTCTTCGCTCATTGACAGCATCGTGAAAGCCAATGAGAAGGGAAAAATTAAAATCAAAAAAGTACAAGATAATACCGCCAAAGAGGTAGAAGTAAAAATAGAACTCGCATCGGGCGTATCGCCTGAAGTGACCATGGATGCGCTGTATGCCTTCACACGCTGCGAGGAAAGTATTTCGCCGAATGCCTGCGTGATTATTGATGATAAACCACACTTCTTAGAAGTGGAGGAATTGCTACGCATTTCTACGGAAAATACGGTAGAACTGCTGCGCGAAGAACTCGAAATAAAGAAGCGAGAACTGGAGGAAAAATGGTTCTTTGCCAGCTTGGAGAAAATTTTTATCGAAAATCGGATTTATCGAGACATCGAAGAGGCAGAGAGTTTTGAGGAAGTTTTGAAGATTATTCGCGAAGGTTTGCGCAAATATGTAGTAACGCCTAGCGAAAACCCTAATAAAACCGACAAACGCCTGCGCCTGCTCCGCGACATTACAGACGAAGACATCACGCGCCTTACCGAAATTCGGATTAAGCGCATATCGAAGTACAATAAATTCAAAGCCGAAGAACGCATCGCACAGCTCGAAGAAGACCTCAAGCAGGTGCAGCACGATTTGGAACACTTGACGGAGTTCGCTATTGCTTATTTTGAGCATTTACTCAAAAAATATGCTAAAGGGCGCGAACGCAAAACCGAAATCACGACTTTCGATACCATCAAAGCCACCGCTGTAGTAGCCAATAATGCGAAACTCTCCGCCGATTTGAAAACAGGCTTTATCGGGCATAGCCTAAAGCGTGGCGAAGGCGAATATATCTGCGACTGCTCTACGATTGATGATATTATTGTGTTCCGAAAAGATGGTAAGTTCCTAGTGACGCGCATTGGGGCAAAGAAATTTGTAGGCAAAAATATCATTCATGTAAATGTCTGGAAAAAAGGCGATGAACGCACGACCTACAATATGGCTTATCTGGATGGTGCTACGGGTCGCTCGATGGTGAAACGCTTTAACGTGAACGCCATCACCCGCGATAAAGAATACGACCTCACAAAAGGCTCGAAGGGGTCAAAGTTGCTCTATTTTACTGCTAATCCGAATGGCGAATCAGAGGTTATTTCTGTGCAACTTTCGCAAGGCAGCAAAGCCAAAAATAAACTCTTCGATTTCGATTTTGGAGAATTGGCTATCAAAGGACGCGCTTCGCAAGGAAACATCTTGACGCGTTATCCGCTTCGCAAAATTACGCAGAAATCCGTGGGGCAATCTACCCTCGGCGCGCTAGAAATCTATATGGACGAAGTGAGTGGCCGCTTGAACACCGACCAACGGGGTATTCATCTTGGTGGTTTCGATACGGGCGACTTGATACTCATTGTGTATAAAGATGGAAGCTATGAAGTGACAGACTTTGAACTTAGCCACCGCTTTGTACCTAAAGAGTTGTTTTTCATCGGCAAGTTCCAGCCTGAAATGGTGGTAAGTACGGTTTATTATGAGGGGAATAAAAAACTGACCGTCGTGAAACGCTTCAAGATAGAGACTTCTACTACTGGTCAACGCTTCTCCTTCATCAGCGACCACAAGGACTCCAAATGCTATTTCGCTACCACCCACTCGAATCCGCGCATTAAATACGCCATGCGCGTACGCGGCAAAAAAATGGAAGGCGAACTCGACCTAGCGGACTTTATAGATGTGAAAGGCTGGAAAGCAATCGGCAATAAATTGAGCGATCATAAACTCACTAAGGTAGAAGAGGTGGAAATAAACGTATCAAAAGATGGACAGGTAGAGATGTTTTAGTCTAAGTCCTCAAGTCTTGCGGAAATTTGGCAAAACTTGTAATTTTTGAATGACCAATTTTGAATGCGATAATGATAGAATACGATAATGCTACAGTATTTGCATCATTATCGCATTCTATCATTAAATAATTATGGTACTAGTGCATCAACCCGTAAGTAATTACCAACTTTATAGAGCTTATTTTTTCGTTAGTCGAGGCATGAGGAGAGAGCATAACTGGTTATTTGATTGACGAATAACGAAGAATAACGGGAAAAGAAGCCGATAAAGTTGGTCATTATTTATGGGTTGATGCACTAGCGTTGCCAGCTTAGGAGCGATAAATAAAACGTAAATCTCTAGATGAGAGAAGAGAGACCGTCCTTTTGGACTGAGAGAAAAGAGATGTACAATGCTTATAACTTTCCTTTTTCCAATGCTTTTGCCAAAGTTTATGTTTTCAACTAAGCGTGAAATGCATTTGTATCTGTCCGTCTCTCTTCTCTCCTCTGCTAAATATTTACAATAAAACATGGAAAAAACATACTACGAACGCGTCTATGAAGTCACGCAGCAAGTGCCTTATGGCCGTGTCACCACTTATGGTGCAATAGCAGATTATTTGACCTTAGGCGCGGCGCGCATGGTCGGTTGGGCATTGAATAAATCTTTTTCGAGTGGTGAAGATGTACCAGCCCATCGCGTGGTGAATCGCAAGGGCGAGTTGAGTGGACGGCATCATTTTCCCACCCCTACGCTGATGGAAGAATTGCTCCTCCAAGAAGGCGTAAGGGTGGAAGATAACGTAATACAAGACTTCAAATCTGTCTTCTGGAACCCATCCGAAGAACTAGTATGAGGACTAAGGCTAATCTAGTGTCCCTAGTGAATGTCCATTTGCAGGCAATTTAAAAGTTGCCATTACTGGATAATGCTCCGATATGCGCCGCGTTTTTTTATCGGTCAATAATTCAATGCCTTCGCAGCGCGTACTTAGATGTTTATTGCATAAAATATAGTCGAAGCGATGTTGCTCATATTCAGCTACGGCAGTAGTAGTTGGATGAGTGGCTTCGATGCCTGCACCTGTGTCGCGTTGTTGCGAAAGCACATCTTCTAAGCCTGCCGCGTAAAGTTGATAAAATACCTCATAATTGCGCTTACGTTGATAGCTGGCGAGCCGCATAAATACATCGCGCTCATAACGTTCTTCTTTTGCTACCCGCCGAAAACGCTCATTGTATAGCAAGCTATCCTCAGGTGCGTAGCTGTGTAATGCGCCTAATAGCACAAGGGCTTTTTGCCCATTGTTAGCCACATCTTTTGCAATGATACCTGCTTCTGCTTTGCGGGCTTTTGGGCTTTTATTCGTGAGTTGCGTAGTGTAAATACCTAGGCCTGCCACTTCGGTATAGAGGTAACCATATTCTAAACCTGTCTTTATTTGCTTCGTATTTTCTAGTGGGTATTTAGACGTAATAGCCAATGCATACGCCTCGCTTTGTAGGATACTAACATAGGGATGTTTCCATTTCTTCGCCCATGTCTTTAGTCCTGCTTCTGACATGCCCTCCAAATGCTGAAAGGCCGCCACATCTACATCCAACTGCTTAATGTATTGTTGAAAACGCTGAATACTTCCCCGCTTCTGGCCCACGCCGTCACCGAGATTGTAACTGATAACTTTAAGATTTTGTGCTACTAAAATGGACGTACTACAACACAACACGAATAGGAGCAACTTTTTTTTCATAGCTTACATTATTAGAGGAGAGAGGAGAGAACATTCGCGTTGCTCATTGAGAGAGGAGAGATTTAGAACAAGCAGGAAAAACTTAACGCTACTGAGGCGTTTTAGTCTCACACCTTAAAGTCTTAAAGCAGAATTAGATGCTTGATTTTTTATAAGAAAACCCTTATTCTAAATCTCTCCTCTCTCAATGAGCAACGCGAATGCTCTCTCCTCTCTGTCCTACTAAACCATTAACATTTTCACATGATAGTACTTTCACTCATAAAAATTACTACCTTTAACAGCGATTTAGTCAACCTAAAATTTAGAGGTTATTATGAAAATAAGTCGTTCTAATTTACTGGTTTTTAAGAAGGTTACACTTGCATTTTTTTTGCTATTTATAGGAATTTCTGCCTGCCGACAAGCGGAAAAAACAACCACTTATGCCATCGAAAAGAGTGTCGTTGCGGATAATGCGATGATTGTTTCCGCGCATCCATTGGCTTCAGAAGTAGGGCGCGACATCCTGAAACAAGGCGGAAATGCCGTAGATGCAGCCGTTGCAGTACAGTTTGCTTTAGCGGTGGTATATCCTCGCGCAGGCAACATAGGTGGGGGCGGATTGATGGTGATTCGGGAAGCAAATGGAACGGCTACTACGCTAGATTATCGAGAAAAAGCTCCCGCATCCGCTTCCAGAGATATGTACCTCGACAGTCTAAAGAATGTAGTAGAAGGATTGAGTACTGCGGGGCATCTCGCATCAGGTGTACCAGGCACGCCTGCGGGTATGTGGGCAGCGCATCAGAAGTATGGTAAATTGGATTGGGCAAAACTCGTCCAACCCGCTGTTGAATTAGCTAAAAAAGGCTACTATATTAGTGCAACCGAAGCCAATCGCTTAAATAAATTTGAAGAAGCCTTTCGTACGAATAATACGCAACCGACGGTTTTCATAAAAGATGAAAAGTGGGCTGTAGGCGAACTATTACAACAAAGCGATTTGGCGGCAAGTCTCAATCGTGTTCGCGAAGATGGGCGCGATGGATTCTATACGGGCAAAACCGCCGAACTCATCGTAGCAGAAATGCAGCGTGGCAATGGCATTATTTCCCTAGAAGATTTAAAAAACTATGATGCAAAATGGCGCGAAGCCATCACTACGGACTACAAAAACTATCGCCTTATTTCTATGCCACCACCCTCTAGTGGAGGAGTAGCAGTAGCGCAAATGCTCGAAATGATTGAACCCTATCCGCTTGCAGACTATGGTTTTCAATCTAAGGCAGCGATACATCTTATGGTAGAAGCAGAACGCCGTGCGTATGCTGATCGTGCAAAATTCTTAGGCGATACGGACTTCTACCCTGTGCCAATAGATAGTCTGATGCAAGCCGATTATCTCAAGGAACGCATGGCAGACTTTTCGCCAACAGAAGCAAGCGTGAGCGATTCCATAGCCTCAGGCGATTTCAAAATTACGCTCGAAAGCTTTGAGACTACCCACACTTCCGTAGTGGATGAAGCGGGCATGGCTGTTTCTGTGACGACAACTATAAATTCTAATTTTGGTAATAAAGTGGTAGTAGGTGGCGCGGGCTTTTTCTTGAATAATGAAATGGATGACTTTAGCGCAAAACCCGGCGTACCCAACCAATTTGGCTTGTTAGGGGCAGAGGCAAATGCCATCGCGCCCAACAAGCGTATGCTGAGTTCGATGACTCCAACGATTATTGAAAAAGACGGCAAACTCTTTATGGTGCTGGGCGCGCCAGGCGGTTCTACAATCATTACGGCAGTTTTCCAGACCTTTGTGAATGTCGCAGAATTCGGAATGCCCCTAGATGAAGCAGTGTGGGCAGGGCGTTTTCATCACCAATTTTATCCTGATGCGATATGGGTAGAAAAAG
>JAHDCQ010000302.1 GCA_020629845.1 Saprospiraceae bacterium
ATTTCCCCCTTTCAAGGGAGTTGTTGCTTATATAATTTTTATCCTTATATTCTTCGGTTTTGAGCTTAAAATGACAATGTATGTTTTGAATGCCCAAACTAATTTTACTACTTTTGTATAGACGTACTAGTCAAACAAATCCAAATTAGACATTTAAACTATTATTTTTTTTAATATTGCTGCAAGTATGAAATCAAGCTTATGCTTGATATTATACCATAGCTTTATTTGTTAATTTTAAATTTAAGTAGTGTATGAAACTTACATTTGACAATTGGTCAAAGGGTGTCACGCTGATGCTTGCATTGCTGTTCACCACAGCTTTTGCATTTGCACAACGCACTATTAGTGGTACTGTCATTGATACAGATGGCGAACCACTTATTGGGGCAAACCTACTCGTAGTTGGTACGAGTTCGGGTACTGTTACGGACATTAATGGTGCGTTCAGTATGCTGATACCTGCTGATGCTACCGCTTTAAAAGTATCCTACACAGGATATGCTGACCAAGAAGTGGATGTTACTTCTGGTGATGCCTTTGATATTATACTTTCAGAAGGTTCAGTATTGGATGAAGTTGTAGTAGTTGGTTATGGAACGCAAACGCGCGAAGAAGTAACAAGTGCTGTAGCAAGTCTCGACTCGAAAGACTTCAACGTCGGTAATATTACTGATGCTTCGCAGTTGCTACAAGGTAAGGTAGCAGGGGTGAGTATTGCACGCCCAGGTGGTAACCCGAATGCGGGCTTCAACATCCGCCTACGTGGTCTTTCTTCTGTGGGTGCGAACGCACAGCCCTTGATTATTGTAAACGGTGTACCTGGTGCTGATTTGAATTCTATTGATCCGAACGACATCGAGACAATTGATGTATTGAAGGATGGTTCTGCTGCCGCTATTTATGGTACGCGTGGTGCATCAGGGGTAATCCTGATTACGACAAAGATTGGTAGAGCTGGCGAGAGTCAAATCTCTTACAATGGCTATGCTACATCTACTAGCCGTGCGAACACGGTGGATATGTTGAACTCTAGCGAACACCGTCAGTTGATGAGCCAATTCGGTATTACTGGCAACGATGGTGACGCAGATACAGACTGGTTCGATGAATTAACAGAGACTAGCCTTTCTAATGTACATAACGTATCTCTTTCTGGTGGCGATGGCAATACCAGCTACTTCGCTTCTGTTGGTTTCCGTGATATTCAAGGGGTAGCTATCAATACAGGCTTCCAGCAATTGAATGGTCGTGTGAACTTGATTCAAAAAGGCTTGAACGACCGCTTAACTGTTACTTTAAACATGAACGGTTCTAACCGTGAATCACAGTTCGGTTTCGAGGATGCGTTCCGTTATGCTACTATTTTCAATCCAACTTCTCCTGTACGTAGCGATAAGGAGGAATTAGCTGCATTCGGTGGCTACTTCCAAGCATTGGGTGCATTCGATTACTACAATCCAGTAGCAATCTTAGAGCAGAACACTTGGGATGGCAACGAGAAAGTATTTGGTGCAAACGGACGTGCTGAATTGGAAATTGTAGATGGCTTAAAAGTAGCTGCATTCTACGCACAAGAGCGTAAAAATACAGTAGAAGGACGTTACTTCAGCAAAGAAGACCTTTGGATGGGTGCTGGTAGAAATGGTCTAGCAGAGCGCGACATGGAAGAGTCTAAGACACAAGTTTTTGAAGCAACAGCTACATACAACCAAAACTTTGGCAATGTAGGCATGAAATTATTAGCTGGATACAGTTACCAAGATTTCTTGAATACAGGGGACTTCCAAAGTGCTGGTAACTTTACTACAGATGCTTTCGGTTATGACAGAATCGGTGCTGCATTGGATTGGGCGCAAGGTCTAGGTTCTTCAACGAACTACCGCAATGATAACAAGATTATCGGTTTCTTTGGACGTGCGAACTTCAATATTGATGATACGTACTTCTTGATGGCTTCTGTACGCCGCGAAGGTAGTACTAAGTTTGGTGCGGATAGAAAATGGGGTGTATTCCCAGGTATTAGTGCAGGGGTAAACCTTGCGAAGCTAACCGATATCGGCGGTGTAGATAACTTGAAACTACGTGTAGGATATGGTGTAACAGGTAACACACCTGACCGTTCGTACCTATCTATTGCGAAGATTGCACCACTAGATGCGAAGTTCTTCTTCGGTGGCACATTCGTACCTTCTTATGGTCCTGTATCGAACGAGAATCCATTGCTACAATGGGAAACAAAGTCTGACTTCACAGTTGGTTTAGACTTTAGCTTGCTCGATTACAAAATCAACGGTTCTTTGGATTACTACAACATCACTACAGAGAACATGATTTTGGACTTCCCTGTACCAGTACCGCCGAACTTATTCGACCGTACATTCGTAAACATCGGGGAGTTGAATAACTCAGGTTTGGAATTAGCTTTAGAGGTTAATGCAATTAAAGAAGAAAACTTCTCTTGGACACCACAAGTAACGGTGAACTTCTACTTGAACAACGACCTTATCTCCTTGTCAAATGAAGATTTCAGCTTTGGTACATTCCGCGACATCTCTAACCTAGGTTCTCCTGGTCAGAACAACACACCAACTGTACGTGTAGAGGAAGGTGCGCCAATTGGTCAGCTTTGGGGTCAGCAGTTGCTAGGCATCGAAGAAGGTAAGTGGGTATTTGCAGATAATGATGGTGATGGTGCTACGGATAACGACGTAGAAGACCGTGCAGTAATTGGTAATGGTGTTCCAGACTTCGAGTATGGTTTCACGAACAACTTCTCTTTTGGCGATGTTGATTTATCTTTCTTCTTGCGTGGTGCAGTAGGACATGAGTTGGTGAATACCTTCCGTGCATTCTACGAAACACCTGCAGCTTCTAACCTAGCATCCTACAACCTACACTCTAATGCATTGAATGAAGAGTATGTAGGCTTCAACGATTCTCCAATTTTCTCTGATAAGTGGGTAGAAAATGCATCTTTCCTACGCTTAGAGAACGTTACATTGGGTTATTCGCTACCAGAAACAGGTGCATTCTCTAGAATACGTCTTTATGTGAACGCACAAAACCTATTCACACTTACAGGTTATTCAGGTGTTGATCCAGAAATTCGTTGGACAGATACAGCGGCAGATCCAAACTCTATCGACTCTAAGTTGGGTATCGGTTTAGATCGTCGTAATACCTATTTCACAACACGTGCATTTACGTTCGGTGTTAATTTAGGGTTTTAATTAAAAATTAATAATGAACAATGAATAATTCCAGCGCGTCGTGTACACGTACCATTAGAATTATTCATTATTCATTGTCAATTATTAATTAAGTCAGCTTTGACAAAAATTTGATAGATAAGAGGTTTAGAGAGTTTCAATATTTTTTGAAAATTCACTAAACTTGCATAAACCATTTTTAGACAAACTTTTAGATTTCTAAAACTGGATAAGATGCAGAGATTTGAGTTTTAAAATTAACAAGAAAATTATCCATTGTTAATTATTAATCCTTCATTAGCTCGCATCTCAAATCTATAAGAAAATGAAAAAAATAGCATTCTTAAAATTTGCCATTGTTTTCTTCTTCGTGGCTACTTTCAATACGTCTTGTACGGATTTGGAAGAAACCCTGTACGATGAAGTAGCAGTGGAAGACTTCTTCAAAACAGAGGAGGAGTTTATCGCGGCACTTGGTGCAGCATATACAGGCCTTTATGGCTTCTATGGTACGCCTAGTGTAATTGGTGCACAGGAAGTATCTTCTGATGAGATGATGGTACCAACACGTGGTGCAGACTGGGATGATGGTGGACACTGGAGACGTATTCACTTACACCAGTACACACCAGAAGATCCAGTAACAAATGGCGCATGGGGCTTCTGCTTTGGTGGTATCTCTACTTGTAACCGCCTTATCTTTACCTTCCAAGAATTGAATGCACCAGGTTCTGATGTATTCATCGGGGAGTTAGAAACACTACGTGCATTCTACTACCTATTATTATTGGACTTGTATGGTAATGTTCCTATCGTAACAGAGTTCGACGTTCCTGCGGACTTCGCACCTGCTACAGAAGATAGAACAGCCGTTTTCAACTTTGTAGAAAGCGAAATCAAGCGTAATTTACCAAAATTGAATCCTGCTGCTGATGCAAATACGTATGGTCGTGTGAATCAGAATGTAGCAAATGCGATGTTGGCGAAGCTATACTTGAATGCAGAAGCATATACAGGTACAGCACGTTGGAGTGATGCTGTAGCTGCTTGTGATGCTATCATCAACACAGGTGCTTATGGCTTAGCGACTAGCTATGGTGACAACTTCTCGCCAAATAATGGACCTTCTGTAATTGAGACTATTTTTGCAATTCCTTACGACAGAGTGAATGCAAAAGGCTTTGTGATTCCACAGCAGACATTGCACTATGCAAGCCAGGGTACGTATAAGCTACAAGCGCAGCCGTGGAATGGTTGGTGTTCATTAGAAGAGTTCTACAACTCCTACGAAGACGGTGATGTGCGTAAGCGTCAGAACTTCATCGTAGGACCACAGTTCAATGCAGATGGCTCACCAGCTACCGATGCTGGTGCAGACGATCCAGACCCACAGGTAAACTTTACGCCTGAGGTAAATGAGCTTGGACCAAACTGCCAGCGTCAAGCAGGTGCGCGTGTGGGTAAATATCCATTCGAAATTGGTCAGAATCCAGATATGAACAACGATTTCCCACTCTATCGCTATGCAGACATCTTAATGACGAAGGCAGAAGCAATGTGGAGAATGGATAGCGGTAGTGCAGAGGCATTAGATTTAGTAAATCAAGTGCGTGCGCGTGCAGGTGTCGAAGCATTCAATGCTTTAACTGCTGAAAACTTATTAGCAGAGCGTGGTCGCGAGTTCTTCTTTGAGGCACACCGTCGTACGGATTTGATTCGTTTCGGTCGCTACAACGATGAGTGGTTTGCGAAGCGTCGCGTAGGTGGTCCTGAATTCGCAGAGCCAGCACGTTTCGATCCAGAGGTAGCATTATATCCAATTCCAAAAGCGCAATTGGATGCAAATGCAAACTTGAAGCAAAATCCTGGGTACTAAACTTTACTGGGTGACTTTATGGTCGACAGTAAATGGTTTTACTTAGGATAAATACAGATATACAAGAGCAAGTGACTTCGGTTGCTTGCTCTTTTTCGTTAACAAGCAACTTTTTTTGATTTTTTTTCAAAAAAAAATTACCTCAATTTTGTCTTTTAACAAAATAAAAATACAGAAATAGAAGTAAATTTTTATTTTTTAAATCTGATTGTCAATATTTTATGTATTTTAAAAATGAATAACAATCACAGAAATTGTGCATTTTGTACTTCGGTGAGCTGTTTTTTGTTCTCATATTTGTATTGTCGGAAGGAAAGAGGGTAAATTGATAAAGTGTTTAAAGCTTCTGACCAACAGACTGAAACGACTTACTATGGCAATTATAATCTCATGAGTTTGAAGGAGCATCTTACGACGGATGCTCTTTTTTTTTTGTGGAATACGTAAGGCATCCCAAAAGGTTGCAAAAAAGATATAAAAAAATCGGCATCGCTTAGTAGCAATGCCGATTTTTTACTTTTGGAGTTATTTTTCGCATTCCTTAAGCCATTTGTGGCGGATTCTTACGCATAATCAAACCAATAATGGTAGAAGCTATTAATCCATAAATAACCCAAAAGAACAATCCTATAGCCATACTAACTAATGGATTAAACTGATTTTCTTTTGCTTGCTCAATCGCCTCATCTATTTGATCTTCATCCAGACCCATTGTTTCATAGAGTCCCCTCGAAGCTTCCAATGTTTGGTCAATAATAGTAGGATCTATAATGGTAGTGTATACATAATTAAAGATAGAACTTATCAATACTGCAATCAATACTGCTAAAACACCTGCTCCAATACAACGTCCTAAAGTGATATAGCCACCTAGCTCATTATCTCTATGGTCTCGAATGACTAGAACTATAATCACAGCGCAAGCAATAAAGGGTAGAAAACCACTTAACATTAACATCGAGCCTCCAGCAGGCAGAAATACGAGATATGACAATAACGTAAGTAAAATCATTATTCCCCCACCAATAAGTCCATAACGCATAGCAGTCGGTGTAAAGGACACGCTTTGCTCATCAATGGTATTGAAATTGTCGTCTAAAGTTGGCATAATTCCATGTTTTAACGTTGATAAATAGAATGATTTGA